>NZ_OZ034918.1:600000-900000 GCF_964030745.1 Cardinium endosymbiont of Philonthus spinipes | reverse complement strand
TCGAATGAATCATCTACCGCATTGGCTTTACTCGACCGAATGACAAATTGTTCCGGCCCCCCGGCAGCAGGAGGTATATCGATATCCATAAATTTCATATATCGGCCCATAAACTGCAAATGAACCTGATCTAATGCACCATTTCGGTGTTTGGCAACAATAACCTCTGCTAGACCTTGTGTAGGATTACCCGACTCATCCTCTGTTAAGCCATAATATTCTGGTCTATATAAGAATAAAACCAGATCTGCATCCTGTTCAATGGACCCTGACTCACGTAAATCAGATAACTGAGGTCGCTTACTGCCTCCACGTGTTTCCACCGCCCTGCTTAATTGAGAAAGTGCCACCACCGCAATGTCCAACTCTTTGGCAATGCTTTTAAGAGCGCGTGAAATCGAAGCAATCTCTTGCTCACGATTTCCACCTCCCTTACTCTGATCACCTGACATAAGCTGTAAGTAGTCGATAACGATGAGTTGAATATCATGTTTAGCCTTAAGCCTTCTACATTTGGTGCGCAATTCAAAAACAGAAAGAGCAGGTGTATCATCTACATAAATCGGTGCATTGGAGAGTGCAGCCGTCTTATGAAGCAATTGTTCCCATTCATGATCCATTAATTTGCCTTGCTTGATTTTTTCACCTGCTAACTCTGCTTCAGCTGATATCAGTCGATTGACCAACTGTAATGCACCCATCTCTAAGGAAAAAATAGCTACGGGTGTCTTATAATCTATGGCCGCATTGCGTAAAGCAGAGAGTACAAAAGCAGTTTTACCCATACCAGGCCTAGCTGCGATAATAATCAAGTCAAACTTTTGCCAACCAGAGGTAATGCGGTCTAAAGCGGTAAAACCACTTGGAATACCGGTAAGTCCATTGGCACGCGTACGACGATTGGATAAACTATCAAAAGCTTCTACCAATAAGGAACGCATCTCTAGGTAACTCTTACGAATGTGTCCATCAGATACTTCAAATAGTGCCTGCTCGGTACGATCCAACGTGTTAAAAACATCCATAGTAGGATCATAGGCATGCTTCTGAACCATAGTGGAAATTTCTATTAACTTTCTGCGCATAGCATATTCTAAAATAGCTCTGGCATGAAATTCAATATTGGCTGAAGAACTAATACGGGTGGTGAGGTAACTGACATAATAGCTTCCCCCTACTGCAGCCAATTTACCATCCTTGCGTAACTGATTGACTACTGTGAGCATATCTATAGGCTCTGAATCATTAAAGAGTTGTATGATCGCTCGATAAATTTCCTGATGGGCTTCTTTATAGAAACTTTCAGGCCGTAAGAGATCAACGACACTGACCAGTGCTTCTTTCTCCAACATCAATGCACCCAATACGCCCTCTTCTAGATCTAAGGCATGTGGAGGATATTTTGCATTTACAGCAAGCGCATCCGACATAGTAGATGGTTCCAAATTTTTTGCATACGTTTTCATACTACATCATACTTAAACTAGCCCAAAATCAGGCATAAGATGAGTGGTCCTCACTAAGTTTAGCTAGACCTCTTAGTTTCATAGTTTTAATCATATGCGCCAAGCCGCTGGCGCGTTGAAATCCGATCAACGATCGCATGCCCATTGCTTCTATAAAGTATAGTTCTGCCGCTACAACTGCTTGCACGGATTGACCAGAAAATACCTTTAACAACAAACTAATAAGCCCTTTTGTAATGGCTGTATTGCTATCGGCTTGAAAAAACAGTCGCTCTTGTATCAGCTGATCGGCTACCCATACCTTAGACATACAGCCTTGGACCAAATAGGGATCCGACCTATACAAGGGATCCATAGGGGCCAATGCATTCCCTAAATCAATCAGATAGTCCAACATAGCAACCCTATCACCAGATAAGCTGGTAAAGGCATCTATGATTTCATCTTGGTGCTGATCAATCGTTTTAAATGCTATTTTTACCATATGAACGGTTTCCTTTATCAATAATTTCTTGTAATGCTTCTAAAAATAGATCTATTTCTTCAATGGTATTATAAACGGCAAAAGAAATCCGTACTACACCTTCTATGCCAAATCTGTCCATAAGAGGCTGGGTACAACAGTGGCCTGTACGCACAGCAATCCCTTTGGCATCTAAAAATAACCCTACATCTAAGTGGTGCATATTGGCCACATTAAAAGCAATAATAGCTGCCTTATGGGTAGCGGTACCCACCAGTTGTACTGCTGGCATACGGGCCAAGCCGGCCAATGCATAAAGTAGTAAGCTTTCTTCATGGGCAGCTAGTTTGGAATGGCCTACGCTTGCCATAAACTTAAGTGCTTCTGCAAAAGAGACAATAGCAGCTAGCGGGGGGGTGCCTGCTTCAAATTTATAGGGGGGATCGTGATAGATGGTCTCTGTTAACGTAACTTGTTTGACCATGCCACCACCGGTTTGATAGGGAGGCATAGCTTCTAACCATTTTTTTTTACCATACAGAATGCCCAGTCCAGTAAGACCATACATTTTATGCGCAGAAAAAACAAAAAAGTCACAATCTAAATCGGTGACGTTAATGGGCATATGCGCTACTGCTTGTGCCCCATCGATGACTACAATGGCACCTTTTTCATGGGCTTGGTCTATAATGGATTTAATAGGATTAATGGTACCTAATGTATTAGACACATAAGTTAATGCAACCAGCTTCGTACGGGTTGTAAAAGAGAACTGACTAAGGTCCAACTGCCCCTTATCATCTACAGGTATCACTCTTAAAATGGCTTTTTGCTGCTTACAAAGCAGCTGCCAAGGAATAAGGTTGGCATGATGCTCCATTTCAGAGATGACCACTTCATCTCCTTCCCCTACTGCCATCGCGCCATAAGTGGCGGCGATTAAATTAATCCCTTCTGTAGTACCTGAAGTAAAAACAATAGTTTCTACCTCAGGGGCATGTATAAATTGTTGTACAGCCAAACGGGTTTCCTCTAAAGCTGTAGTAGAACGGGCAGACAGGGCATGGACACCACGATGGATGTTGGCATTATCTTGCTGATAAAAATGGTTTGCACGATCTATCACTGAAAGGGGCTTATGCACCGTAGCAGCATTGTCAAAATAGACTAAGGGTTGATTATAAACTTGTTGATTCAGAATAGGAAAAAAAGCCCTAATCTGGCCTATATCCAAAGGACGCGTAGCAAACATCAGAAGTAGTTGACTAGGTTAATAGGGTCAAGATACTATAATTTTACAAGCTTTGCTATAAGCTGATCGTATAAATAATCCTGCAATGCGGCTAACTCAACAGCGTCAATGATTTCCCTACCAAAAGCTTCTAATAATAATCTTTTGGCTAAGGGAGCCGCTATGCCACGTGTTTGTAAGTAGAATAGTTGCCCTTCATCTAATTGCCCAGCCGTTGCTCCGTGGGAGCATTTGACATCATCTGCATAAATTTCCAATTGTGGCTTGGCATAATGGTGGGCCGCATCAGATAAAATCAGTACATTATTGGTTTGATAGGCATTGGTTTGCTGTGCAGCAGGTGTGAGGTAAATTTTACCACTAAAACTACCCATTGACTGACCGCCTAAAATAGATTTGTAATGTTGTTTACTAAGGCTATGGGGCTTACTATGGATGACTTCAATCTGTTGTGTTACATTTTCTGTTGCAGCAAGCGTAGAGAGACCATATAGACCAGCATGGGCATGACTACCATTTATGTGCGCCCTAATATACATGCGCAACATAGCGGCACCAAAGGAATAAGTATGGTGCACAAAGGTGCTATGGTCCTTTTGATGACAATAAAGGCTGTTGACTTGGTAACATGATGGCGCATCGGTATAAAGGGTATGGTAAGATAGATGGGCAGCTTCTTCTAATAGAATATGGGTAAAGGCGTTGACAAAAGGCTGCACTTTAGGCGCTGCCGTATGCCAGTTCTCTATGATGGTTACGTGGCTGGACCCACCTACTTTAACCAACAACTGAGGCACTACATGGCAAAGGGAATCGGTTACAATATGTTGTAGGTTCAGCATTTTTGGATCTTCTCCTGTAATTTCCAACAGATAGCTTTCTTGCGCCAACATCCTATTCAACAAGACAAAAAGATCTTCACTTGAGCCCATATCAGCCCTATAAGCAGTCAATAGCTCTTTTTGTTTAAACAGTGGTAGGGCAGAGAACCTATGTAACTGAACCCCTGAATGGATAGCTTCAGATGGACGCCATATACCATCTACAAAGGTTAAAGTGATTGCCTGGGTAGCACCATATCCAGCCACTTGCACCGGTAGCACCGGCTCAACAGGTAGACTGAAATGGTAAGCCTGGCTTGTCAATAGTGCAAGGGTTGCTCGAAGATTTCTATAGCTTTCCTTCTGGCCTTCTATAAAAGTAGCATGCGTTAGTTTGTTAAATGCCCATAGGCGTTCTGTATAAAAAGGAGCTGTAACAGGCAAAGTTGCAAAGGCCTCTTGCAACCAATTTGTAAATGCCATCATAATGGAAGTTGTGTAATCCAGGCATACCCTTCTTTTTCCAACCGTTTGGCAAGTGTACAATCGCCCGATTGGATGATTTTTCCATCATAAAAAATATGCACGAAATCGGGAACCACATGATCGAGTAGTCTTTGATAATGGGTAATCAATACCATCGCATTGGTTGCGCGACGCAACTGATTAATGGCTTGTGATACAATGGTTAAAGCATCAATATCCAGCCCAGAATCGGTCTCATCCAAAATGGCCAAAGAAGGGTCTAATATAGCCATTTGTAACATTTCATTTCTTTTTTTTTCACCTCCTGAAAAACCTTCATTTAGGGAACGCTGCACCAAGGAATGATCCATATGAAGCAACTTGCGTTTCTCTTTTAAGAGCTCTAAAAAAGCAATCGCATCTAAAGGGGGTAAGTCCCTCTGTTTTCTTATCTGGTTGATAGCGGTTTTTAAAAAATTAGTGGTGGTTACACCTGGAATTTCAACAGGGTATTGAAACGCTAGAAAAAGACCAAGTGCTGCTCTAGCTTCTGGTGCTAGCTGCAATAGCTCCTGACCATGCAATAAGATACGCCCCTTTACAATCTCATAGCCTTCTTTACCAGCCAAAACAGCCGCCAAGGTACTTTTACCTGCACCATTGGGTCCCATAATGGCATGGACCTGCCCTGCATCTACTTGAAGATTGATGCCATTGAGTACTTTTTTATCGCCTACATTGACATGTAAGTCTTCTATTATGAGCATTATCTCTATGTATTGGTTTAAAATAATGGGATGCTTGTTCAGCGCTATGGCCATGCTGCACAAAAACGTCCCTTGTAAAAAGTTGCGATGAGCAAGTGCAGCTATACGGCCATCACATCTGCCTCTTTAAGCGTTAAAAGATGGTTTATTTTATCAATGTAGCCATCTGTTAGCTCTTGTAATTTTTTCTCTGCTCTTTTTATGGCATCTTCTGGTATACCATCTTTTTGTGCAGCTTTTAATATTTCTTTGTAATCACGACGAAGGTTGCGAATCACCACCCTGCCTTTTTCTGCTTCACTTTTAATAAGCTTAACCAGGCTCTTACGTCTTTCCTGAGAAGGAGGAGGCAGTGTAACCATCACCATACGCCCATCATTTCTAGTAGAAAATCCAAGCTGACTTTCTGCAATCGCCTTTTCTATATGGGGAATCGTACTTTGTTCCCATGGTTGCACAGTCAAAGTACGTGGATCAGCAGTAGTAATAGCAGCAATTTGATGGAGTGGTGTTGGATTCCCATAATAGGCTACCATTAAATGGTGTAACATGGTAGGTAGGGCACGCCCAGCATTAACTTTTGCAAAAGCATCCTGTGCATGGCTATAAGCTTTATCCATACTGCGTTCAGCTTGATCTAAATGTTGTTGAATGATTTCCATAAATGGTAAATTATTTGGATGAAGGAAATGAGATGATCGTCTACCTACTACTCACCTAAATCAATCTCTTCTTCACCTTCTCGTAGATCTATTACCTCTAAGTCTCCATGTGCACCTATATCAAATGTAAAATAAGCATCTGATAGCGGCATATTGACAGAAAACTTACAAACTGTACAAATATACCTTGTTTCTTCGTTTTGTACTACTTCCCATCTATGAATTTGTGAGGTAGTACGGTCCACTTCCAGTGTAATACTTTTAAAACTACTCTCCTCTTGAACAGGCGTTAACTGGACGATATCACGTATTATATTTTTGGTTTTGTGTACGATACGTTCTCCTAGATAAACAGATAGATAGCCTTGTTGATAGATATTATATAATTCAGCAAAGTTTAAATCAGAATCTGTTTTAGCATATTCGCTAATGGTCACTTCTTTTAGTGCTTTATCATATACCCAAACCGTTTCTCCATCTGTTATGGTCTCTTTTTGGTCATAGGAGAGCCTATATTGTTGCCCTCTAGCCGTGATGCGCATTTTATCATGCCGAACCGCATCCTCTTCTGGATATTTAATAGTCAGATTGTAGATGGCACTAAAATTCTCTAATCCTTGATAGTAAGCAGAAGTTTTTTCAAGAATTTCAAGTGCTTTTTCATCCACCGCTGCAAAAACAGGGGGCATTGAAACAATGCACCATAAAAGCGATCTAAATAGTACTACTAGAAAGTTCCAAAGCTTAGCGGTCAGCATAACCATTCATACAACATATTTATTACCAATTATAAGGAAAAAGGATGCATCTAAACAATAGACCGCTTTTTTTCAAATTCCTTCGCACTAAAATTATACTAGGCTAGATCTCTTATTGGTCTTAGCATGAGGCTTTATGCTTAGCACTATACGCACTATGCCTGCTAAAGTATCTTGGCGCATAGCATGTACCAACTGAACGGTATAGGCAGCCGTTTTTTTAAAATTATAACCAGACAATAGACACAATTGATAGCGCTTGCATGCTCCCCAACCAGATCCCAACGGCCAGCCCCGCTTCCTATCAAACAATTGCAATGCTACCACGCCACTTTCTGAAGTTTCTGCTCCTTCCAAATCATATTTTATATAGAGATTTTGATAAGGATAGGTAGCTGTGTAATCAACAGATATAATTATATCATAGGATGGCTTCGTATCACTCACCTGGCATTCAAAAAGCAATCCATTGGCTATATGCCACTCACTTTTAGGAAAAGTATAGACCTTTTGTATGCCACCCTCTGTGCCACATCCACCCATAACAAAGGAAACCCAAAAAACATACAAACAGGTTGTCTGTGGTATATACTTCACAAAACGAAGAAATGCCATCAAGAAAAGTGTGAATGATAGATACAAAGAACATTACAGACCCAAATCACTTCCATAAATTTAATTGTAAACCTTAAGTTATCGAAATTTTTTAGGGATTTAAAGGCTAGTCAGTTGAAATAACCACTATATCTCTTTTTGATGCACTGCATTATACAACACATCCAAACAACCAAAATGGTTGTTCCAGGTAGCTGTATCAAGTGGCGTTCTACCATACTTATTTTTTACCATTATCTGAATACCTGTAATATCCACTAATGTCTTAACGACCTGCAGATGACCTTTAGATGCTGCATAATATAATGGGGTATTCTCATGTTGGTTTTTAATATTGACATCAATATCCTTGCTTGCCAGTAACGCCTTAAGCACCTCTAGATGACCTTCAAATGCTGCATAATGCAATGGGGCATTTTCATACTTATCTTTGATATTTACATCAATATTTGTATTCTGCAACAATGCTTGGGTCATCTCTAAATGACCTTTGTATGATACATAATGAAGTGGCGCGTAGGTATCCTTATCTACTGCATTTACATCAATAGCGGTTGATCCTTCTAACAGTGCCTCGAGTACCTCCACATGTTCCTGGGAAACGGCATAATGTATCGGTGTGTTGTCATAGTTATTTCTTGCATTCACATCATTGCTTTTATCTTGCAACAATAATTGAGCTTTTTGTCGATCACCTTCAAAAGCTGCCACATGCAGTGGAGTATCCCCATGTTTGTTTTTTTTATCCATATCGATACTTAAACTTTATGTCAGGAGGTGCTTATAGGTTGCTAACCATTACAGCACCTTGCCTAGTATAGGAACATGAATTGGGACCTTAAAAAGTGCTACAAGGAGCTGAATAATGATTATGCCTGCACTAAAAAAAAATCAGGACATATAATCTAACAATTTTTTATAAAAAATCCTTTTGAAGCATTAAAATAAAAATCAGACTAACCCCGAGTTAAGCCTATAAAGGCAACCTATCTCATTGTTTTTCGATGGCAGATCTGCAATGCCTGACCGGCTGCAGCAGCCAATGCTGCTGCTATTTCAGGAGCCAAATATTGCTTAGCCAGTTCAACATCTACTGCCAGGGTTTCATGAGCCATATATTTAACCTCCTCCAGCATGGTATAACCTGCTGCATGACGTAGGTCATAGAGCCGTTCGGCTAGTTTAATGAAAAGAACAGAAAGCTGTACATGATCTTCCTTAATAGCCTCTTTCAAACGATTCTGCACATAAAGCAAGGAGGGATGATCTAGCGCTTGGCGTTTATCTATACTTATCACATTCAATACAAAGGCATATACACCCAAATTATAATGTTGTTTAACATAAGAAAGCGGTAAACAGGTATGACGCACCAACTCATAGAGCAAAGAAGCATAAATTACCTTAGGAGAATGAAACACCCACTCTACGACCAGTTCAGCAATGCCTACCGACCGGACATAAAACAGTTGGCCCGAAGCATGACGCTTAAGGCCAAAGTACTGCCTGAGTAATAAAAGCAGATTTGAAATGGTACTTGCATCAATAGGATCTACTGCATAAGAGGATTTGCAGACATAATCATAGAATTGCATCAATACCATCATCGAATCAGCTTGCTCCTTAGGCGTAACAGGAGCTGCTGCGTGTAAACAATCCATAGGTAGCTTGACCATCATCCTATCACGAATTGCTGTAACATCATTAGGTAGTACTAAGAGTATAGCTTGTTGGTGGCCACTAACAGGATATTCCATATACCCATAGTGGGCATGAATCATACTGGATATGGCTTCTTTCTGCAAGTCTATCGATGGGGCCACTCCCTGCTCCTCTTCAAAGTCGATCTCCCCTACCCTATCATCGTACAAAGGCTTAACCTTAGGCAGGACGTTAGAAGCGACAGTAGCGTTACTTACTACTAGTCCAGTAGCTTGAAAAAGCATAAAAGAGGGATAGCTACCATCAATAGAATCTGCTTGCTTAAACTGCAAAGAGGTGGCATGCAATTGTATGCTAACCATTGGCGGGCTTGGGCCATCTAGCCGCTCACTAACCCGTAGAACAGCGTTAACCAACGAATAAACCACCTGGTTTACATCACATATAATATGCGTACATAACCCACCACTAACGTCACTTGTTTTTTCTACCAATAGCCTAGGTGGACGGGCCGCCTCTTGCGACAAAGCAAACTCTAATTTATGCATCAACTTATCTAAGCTAATTTTAGTAGGCTGTAACAATAGATGATATTTAGCCTTTTCTTTCTTATTGAAATAGGCTATCCAATCATATAACTTATTTATAATACTCTGAAAATCTTGTTTATAAAGAGGCATATTGCTATCTAAAAAGGAAATAGATTCCTCAATTTTATGCACTACCTTTCCTAAAATAGAACCATATCTTTTAGGCGCACTAAAGCCAGTAACAGGCACCATAGCTGCATCATAGAGCGCTTGTTTGAGTTGTTTAGATGCACCAACCTGCTCCCTATCCCTGAGATAGCCTACTTGCTCAAAGCAGCTATTTATCTTCGCCTTCATACAAATAAAAAAGCTAAAAATCACCAAACCTAAACCCAAACAGAGCAACAGCACCCATACCACACCTGATGGCGACAATGCCAACACCAGTGGCTTGGTATAATAAATGGAACTGAGACAGATAATCAGGAATAGGGTAATCCCTAAAAAACGCACACCCAAATGTAACGGAAGCAACAATAAGGTAACCGCTAAATGGACTAAAGACAAGCCTATATTCAAGAAAAGCGGGGTGCCATGCCACCAATGCCAAAGCAGATTGATAAGAAGGCAAAAAGATAATCCCATTAACCAAAGTAGACCAACCACCCAACCCGGAACAGCTTTGACCTGTTCTGCAAAAAATGTGTTACACCCTAAAAAACACGCACCTACTAAAAGTTGTGGTATCAGCCAATCGGCATGATCTGTAATAGCGGCTACAAAATAAACCAGCAAATTCGTGATGACCACATAAAGCCCTAAAAATATTAGCTGCTCTTTACTGGGTTGCAGCTTAGCCAAAGCATGTTTGATACATACCAATTTATTTTTAATGGCCTCTTTCTGCGCGTTCTTCTTACGGGCATGGACTTGTTTCATTTGGATCCAATCATTATCTGGCCCAACCCAGCCTGCACTTTCTGGTTGTTTGAGTAGATAGTGTGCAGCTAGCATAGCCAGACCATTGGCCAACATACAAATAAAAGAACCATTGATGCCTGCTTGGGGCTCAATCCACCTGTCCCAAGCTAAAATAGAAACAATACCAGTACTCATACCAATCAAAGCGGTTCTGGAAGTACCCCGAAAGCCGAAAACCGCTAATATAAAAGGAGCAGTTGCAACAGGTAGTGACAAATCTAAACTTAACTTGAGCAAATTCAATAGATCATTACAATAAAAAGTCAATATCATGGCCAACAGACCGATCAGGACACTGGTACACGTAGCCAACCGAAGCTGGTGGACATAAGGAGCTTTCTTAGGGCTTCGGATGCTTTGTAGCATGTCATGGCTAATCATAATCGAACAAGAGTTTAATTTAGAGTCAGCTGTGGACATCGCCATAGCCAGTAAACTGATACAAACCATTCCTTTAAAAACAGGTGGAACATGTGCCATGATATAGCCCCAAATAGCAGTTACTGGTAGTTCTGGCGCACCTGCAAAGACAAATAAACCAATGAGCATGATAAAAATGGTTATTACAAAGCTGAAAAGCGTAGCGTATGAAAAAACCTTTCCAGCTTGAATGGAACTAGAAGACATATAGACCCGTTGTATGGTTGGCGGCTCTATATAACCCATTAAAAAGCTCAGTACAAGCAACCCCATACCTAGCAAATTCATGTCAAAATGAAAAACTTTACTAAATTGAAATTTTTCTTGACTTTGTAAAAAAGGAATGATTTCTGCAACTGATTTGCCTGTACTTTTAAACATAAACCATGCTAAAGTGGGAATAATGACCGTAAAGGTTATAAATTGTAGTACATCTGTAAAAGCAACCGCACGAATACCTCCAAAACTAGAATAAAAAATAAGGATCACTGTAACCATAACGGTAATCGCTTTGGGATGTACCGAATCTAAACACATGCTGATAGACAAAGACATTACACTGATTTGCCCAGCAATTATCGCAATAGCATCACAAATACCAGATAGCGCTGTAATCATTCGTGCATATTTACCATATACACTACCTATTGTTTCTGGCATAGAAAGATGACACATAAACCGACCCATATATAGCGCTAGCTTACTAATAATATATAGATCAAATCCAGCCAAAAGATCCAAAATGATCCAGTAAAGGCCAAGGTTATGTACTTGCTGTACATTACGTATTAACCCTCCTCCTCCATAAGCAGTAGCCAATACAGTGGCCACCAAAGTAGCTGTAGCAAACTGTTTGTCTCCTACCGCATATTGCCGAAATGAGGTGATTTTTTGACTAAAATAGACACCTACTACTAAAGTCAATAACAGAAAAACAACCACCATATAAAGTGGTATATTAAAAAATGGTACCATAGCTCAACCAGTTAATAGATTACGAATTAGTCCAGTGAAATATCTTTTCACAAAGTATAAGTACTAATTTGTATATATACAATACTTTAATAATTTTTTGATAAAAAAAAGTATAAAAAAATACATTTTTGTTATTAACACCCTATTATTTTCCAATATAGGATGATGTTTATATAGATAATTAAGACTATTTTCAAGTAAACCAACAAACATTTTAACCAATTTTGTACGAAACAACGCTATACAATGACATGTTGTAGCTGCTTATGCAGCGAAGCCTGTTGCTTAAAGCTGTACAACATCCCAATGGGTTAATCTTTATGATGGGTTTTGGCCTTCTTATAAAAAGTTTCGATTCATGGCTAGTTTTTTTTAGCTTTGGTGTGGAAATACCGAATGGCAACAGGTAGCAAAGCAACTAGTAGTATGGTAGTGGCTTCTAGCCAACAGTAGATGAAAAAAATCAGGGATGTCACAATCGGTATACCACAGACAGTATAGATACAAACATGGAACAAAATCAATTTAAAGTTAAGTATATAGGATCCAGAATGCTTACACCTAGTGTAGCAGAATTAACTTTTATACGCTCTGATCAGCTGCCTTTCCTATTTATACCGGGTCAGTTTATTACTTTTTTATTGCCCCACGCTTCTGGTAAAATAGTGCCACGCAGCTATAGCTTAGCCAATAGTCCAGGAGATAGGTTGGATATCGCCATTGCACCAGTTGAGGGCGGATTTGCTACTAAAATTCTTTTTGACTTAAAAATCGGAGATGAATTGTGTTGTGTAGGGCCTAAAGGGAGACTGATTCTTCAAGAAGCAGAAAGGCCTACTCAGTATATACTAGTAGCTACTGGAACAGGCGTAGCACCTTATCGTTCTATGTTGCCTACCATTGCCAAACAACTCGAAGCGGATGAGCAGTTGAAGGTCACCTTACTATTGGGTGTGCGTTATGCCAACGACCTGCTCTATGTAGAAGATTTTATTGATTTTGCTAAAAGGTACAAAAATTTTGATTTTCGGGGCCACCTAAGTAGAGTAGATACACCAACCACCTCTTACCACTACTCAGGATATGTACAATCGGCCTTTGAAGCACTTAACCTAAATCCAGTCACTGATTTGGTATACCTCTGCGGAAATCCATATATGATCGATGATAGCATAGAAAGGCTACAAAAAATGGGCTTTAACCCACAGCGCATAAAACGTGAAAAATATATATCTCGTGGTGTATAAAAGGAGCATGTTTTCTTGTTTTATAACGCCATTTAATCTGTTAGGTTGATCACCTAAAATTATATAGCACCGTGTTAAACTTTAGATTTTTAAAAGTTCCAGTATCTATTGATTTGAGTTACTGGATTTTTTTATTGTTGGTAATGGGTAGTGCAGGGGGGAACTATAGGGAAAGCCTATTGTGGTCTAGTATCTTTACCTTTAGTATCCTCATACATGAATATGGCCACGCGTTAACTGCGCTTTATTTTGGTGCAGCCCCCATGATTGTATTACAAGCTTTTGGTGGAAGAACGCTCTTCAATACATCCCACATAACAGATAAACAACAGTTTTTAATTACCCTTTCAGGACCGCTCTTTCAAGGACTATTGACGTTGACAGCCTATTTGCTGCTTCAATTTAATATTGTGCATAGTTATTTATTGAAATATTTGCTTATTGTAACGATGTATATCAATACTAGATGGTTGTTGCTAAACTTACTACCCATTGCACCGCTTGATGGTGGCTGGTTGATGCGTTATATATTAGAAAAAAGTTTTGGCCGTAAGGGATATCTGGCTAGTATTATAGTCGGCTTGATGGCTGCTGCCATTGCCATTCCTTATTTCTATTTTCAAGGATATCACTGGTTTTTTATCATGCAACTCTTTATGTGTGGATGGCAATACTGTAAGCTTTGGCAAAAGGAGCGAGAATTGTAATAAAATAAACAAAAAGCCCATCCTACTGCTTTAACTTTTAAAACGTAGCTTACTTATATGAAATGGAAATTGGGTTTGTTCAGCAAAGTGCCGCTAGGAGTTATAAGCCTATTGCCAATGGTAGTGATGGCTTGCAAAAGAAGCGCTCCTAGAGAGGAGCCTGATCCTATTGATCATAAAGATGATAGAAAAGCGCCCATCAGTAATCCAAGTGGGATGCCAACACCAAATACAAGTATACCCAACGGCCTGCAATCCCATGGCTCATTTGGGGATATACCATCTGTACATTACAACCCTTCACCAATAGTAAGGAATTTTTTAAAGGAGATAGATTATAAAAACGCCTTGACTGTACATCTGCCCGCAGCAGGACAACGCCAACAACATGACTTCAGTACGTTAATAGAAGCTAGCCGAACAACAGATCATGTCAAAGGTCAATCTCATGGACTACCCAATACACTATATATCCTTTTGGCAAGGGATCAGCACAAGGGTACCCTAGATACATGTAGGTTAGTTGACGTAGCATCTATAACCCTTAGATCCAATCCAGCTTCAACCGAATCGGCCAACCATTCCTTTGCTTTAACAAAATTTTTAGCAAATGTTCCAAAACTTATTAATGAGGGCAAAGACAATAAACTAGTTGTTTTCTTAAAAAAGGATAACCAGTGGTTTGTTAAAAATGACGATGGTACGGAAACGGCTTTTAATACCCAACAAATAATCCAGATCGCATCAGAGATAGGCACAATCTTTGTTTACCAAAAAACGGATACAAAGACTGCTACTCCCTCTCTTGATTCCCCCTAAATGGATCATCTTCAAGATATTGTTTTTGCTTTTGCATCCTTTGTAATACCCTATAAGCAGCCCCATACTTTTTTAAATGGTAATAACTATAGTACAAAGCTTGGGCAACTGCTTTATCTTTTTTATCCTGCGCACGCGCTATTTTTAGGTAGTACAAAGATTTTTTGAGATACTTTTCTAAGTCTACCATGGTTTGTGCCCACTTATTACGGGCCAATGCAGCGGAATTTTTTGCATGAATGTATCCATACAAAGGACTTGCATAGGGTAGGTTACCTGCTTGCAATAGATCCCTCAAACTGCTGGAGCTGCTATGTTGAACAAGGGGATGATCGTATACTACCCATATAGGACGAGCAGCAAATAATGGCTCCTGAAGTACCCCCCCCCTAAATAATACATAGTTACTCCCTGTCCACCCGATACCGTTGGCTAAGCAGCGCCTCACCGTTACATGCATCAACCCACACCAATCTGCCAGTGCAACATCGTCTAACTGCGTCTTACTCCCCATCGATTTTAGGGTATAGGCATATAATTTTATAGCTTCATTATAAAATATAAAACCCATTTGACGGAGTGCTTCATAGTGGGCCGGATGGTCCTTTAAAAGCTGTTCATAATAACCAATGGCCTCCTGAATCCGTCCTTGATGTTGGAGAACATAAGCATATGCATAGCATAGATGTGGCGCTTTATGTTGCAGATCAACCGCTAAAGAAGCAGCATACCCATCTATGCTTCCAGCAGCTTGGTGAATCAAGCATTTTTCTTCTAATAACTCATTATTAAAAGGAAATTGAAGCAATGCCTCATCCAGAATAGCCATGGCCTTATCAAAATTTTTAAGCTTATGGTAATGAATAGCCGCCATAGCACGTGCAACAGCAAATTGGGGGCCATCTACTGCTAGATAGTCTTGATAATAGCGCAATGCCTCCTCTGGTTGATCAGCACTATGATAAACAATAGCCATATACAACAATGGTGTAGGTTCCTCTGGTAGGATACGCCTACAAATAGCAAAGTGCTCTATTGCTTGATCAACCGCCTCTTGCCTATAGTAGCCCATGCCTCTATTTAAAAAATAACGCCATAGAGCAATCAGGTTCTCAACGGAGAAACTATAAAACTGTTTGCTTTTTGATGCACTTAATTTTTTAGCCTGCGCATAGGCTGCAAGTGCCTCATTCAAGAAAGTAGATGGTTGAGCAACATGCTCCCTTAAGAGACGATCATAAATAACCCCTCTGTAATACCAAGTAGCCGGGTGTTTGGCCAGCTTACTATTTTTAATCGCTTCATCTATAGCTAAACGGGCCTGCTCCACATTAGACAAAGCAGCTACCTGAGTTGTCTGTAGATCATTGGCTTGATCATCTCCTGATACAACTTTAGCCTGTCCATCCTTTGGCTTAATCCCTTTCTGCTTATGCCCGCCTTCAAAGATACGCACAATGCGTGCTATAGCTGGCGGTATAGCAAAAAGCTGTTGGGGCATCACCCAAAGCATACATAGAAAACAAAATTGATATAATTTACACAACCTCCCATACATTACATTCATAGGCAAACTTTCTGATCAAATTTTTGTAATTAATAAACAACCCACTGGCCATTCAAGCCCCATATAGACCATGGCAATTTAAAAATTTTTTCATCACTTTTTTTAATCCATTTAATTTGACATAGTATATTGCATGAAAGCAGTTGTATATAAAAAAAGGGATAGTCACGAGCCTATTTTTTCATAGCCTAACCTACCTAAAATGGAAAAGAAAAATGGCTCACTTCTGTTGCAGTATCACACGTTAAAATCAGGGGAACTTGATAAAACAACCGATCTAATATTAGCATTAGCTGACTTTGATAAAGACATCAAACTAACTCCAAACCCAAAGGAATATGATCTCTAAAAAATGCTAAGGGATTTTATAGAAGGGCCAGTTAACGTTATAGACTCGCTTCGCCTGAGGTTGTAGCTAATGCATCCAAAGGCTGGTCTATATTGCTCACCACTTTATGATCTTCCCCATCTTCTAAAATATCTATTCTGGCCACAGAAGCAATTTTATCATTTTGCCCCAACCGAATCAGTCGAACACCCTGGGTAGCTCTGCCTATAAGGGGCAATGTACTTACTTCAATCCGAATGGCCACACCAGACTGATTCATAATCATCAATTCATCCTGGTTTTTCACCGCATGAATGGCTACTAACTTTCCAGTTTTTTCAGTAATCTGAATGGTTTTCACTCCCTTGCCACCTCTTTTGGTAATACGATAATCTGCCAGTGCAGAACGTTTGCCATAACCATTTTCAGAAACCACCAACACATCTAAATCCGATGTTGGAAAACAGGCCATGCCAATTACACGGTCTTGCTCATGGGCTAGTGTGATGCCCCTAATGCCAGAAGCCACACGCCCCATAGGACGGACATCTTGCTCATTAAACTGTGTAGCCCTGCCAGACTCTAATGCCAATACAATATGATGGGTGCCATTGGTTAACTGTACATCTAATAGTGAATCGCCTTCACGAATTACAATGGCATGAATGCCATTGGCACGTGGCGTAGCATAGGCGCGCAGAGGGGTTTTTTTAATGATGCCTTTCCTGGTACACATCACCACATAATGGGCATCCACATAACCATTATCTTTCAAATCCCTAACCTGAATAATACTACGCACCTGATCTCCAGGAGCTATATTGATTAAGTTCTGTATGGCTTTGCCTTGCGTAGTCTTTTTAGTTTCTGGTATCGTATAAACTTTTACCCAATAGATCTTACCAAATTCAGTAAATATCAACAAATATTGGTGGGCAGTAGCTATAAATAAATGCTCTGTAAAATCATCTTTTTTGGTGATAATACCCCTGGCACCTACGCCACCTCGGCCTTGTAGGCGATAGTCAACCAATGGCGTTCTTTTAATATAACCTTGGTTGGAAATCATGATTACCATTTCCGTATCTGGAATCATATCTTCCATGGTAAATGCATCTGCTTCATACTCCACTTCTGTTCTACGCGCATCGCCATAACGCTCTTTCAGCGCAATCAATTCCTCTTTAATCAACTGCATACGCAGCGATTTATCAGCCAACACTTCGAGTAAATGGTTAATCAGTTTCTGCACCTGCTCGTGCTCTTCTACTATCTTGGCACGCTCTAGACCCGTAAGCCGTTGCAAACGCATCTCTAGAATGGCTTTTGCTTGTACTTCACTCAATGGAAAGGTTTCCATCAATGCGGTTTTGGCTACTTCTGGATCTCTTGAACCACGAATCAAGGCAATCACCCGATCTAAATGATCTAATGCTACCAAATAGCCCTCTAATAGATGAATTTTCTTCTTGGCATGCTCTAGATCAAAAGTAGTTTTCCGGACCAATACTTCATGTCTATGGTCTACAAAATGAACAATGAGTTCTTTAAGGTTTAAAATTTTAGGTCTACCCTCTACCAATGCTACATTGTTCACACTAAAAGAGCTTTGTAGCTGGGTCTGTTTGTAAAGGTTATTGAGGACGACATGGGCAATTGCATCCCGTTTGAGATCATAGACAATACGCATACCCTCTTTGTCTGACTCATCTCGAATATCAGCAATACCCTCTATTTTCTTTTCATTCACCAGCTGTGCTGTCCTTTCTATCATGACCGCCTTATTCACCTGATAGGGTATTTCCGTTACAATGATTTGCTCTTTTCCATTAGCCGTCACTTCAACGGTAGCTTTCCCACGCAATAAGACGCGTCCCCTTCCCGTTTGAAAGGCTTCGCGCACCCCACTATAACCATATATAATACCCCCAGTAGGGAAATCAGGTGCAACGATATATTCCATCAATTCAGAAATGGTTATATCATGATGCTCAATGTAGGCAATAATAGCACTTAATGTTTCTGATAAATTGTGTGGGGCCATATTGGTGGCCATACCCACTGCAATACCAGACGCACCATTTAAAAGCAAGTTGGGCAGTTTGGCAGGCAATACAACGGGTTCCTCTAAGGATGCATCAAAGTTCAACTGAAAGTCAACAGTATCTTTATTAATTTCTTTAATCAGCTCTTCAGAAATACGCACCAACCGGGCTTCGGTATAACGCATCGCTGCAGGTGCATCACCATCTATAGAGCCAAAATTACCTTGACCTTCTATGAGTGGGTAACGGAGTGACCAATTTTGGGCCATACGGGCCATCGCTTCATAAATCGCCACATCACCATGTGGATGGTACTTACCCAGTACTTCCCCTACAATTCTGGCAGATTTCTTATAAGCTTTACTCTGGCTGAGACCTAGCTCATACATACCATACAATACCCGTCTGTGTACAGGTTTTAACCCATCCCGAACATCAGGAAGCGCCCTGGCGACAATAACCGACATAGAATAATCTATGTAGGCATCGCGCATTTCATCCTCTATATTGATTGGTATAATACGATCCGTCGATGTTACATCCATAGGTAGGGAATTAAAAATTTAGGAATGGTTAAAAATACAAATAAAATGAAGAAAAAAGGATATGACATGTGGCAAAAAAGTAGGTTACATGGCTATAAAATATATACACTTTATAAAACCTTGGCTAACCTATTGTAAAATATACAAACATTTACTAGTATAATATTTTGTTGGTTATGCCTAATTAACATAAAGAGTCGCATAGAAAATATGCGAACCTCTATAAGAAGTCTATTAATAAACACCAAATTTATATGTACAGTAAAAAAGTGTATTTATTGCATTTACTGATGCTAGGGGGATGTAACCATGTAGTGCACCAACATATGCATAGTGGCTCACAACGGAGCAATAGTGATTGTGATTCTGTTGTCAGCAGAGATGAGACAAGGAAGTTAGCATATCTTATTTTTAAGTTTACATCTCACAATCAAACTGAATACTTTAAGGACGAGCTAGTTGAAGTACTTATTCAATGTGGAAAAAGAACAAATGTGGCAAGTAAAGACGATCCGGAGGAGGCTGTTAAGTTGTTTCGCGATCTTATAAAGCCTACACTACCTCAGACTATTATTGATGAAATCAGCCATAACCTTATTGGCAGCCTAATTACACATATAAGTATTCCAAAAAGAATGCCCTTCGCCAAGACATGTGCGAATGCCATAGCTGAACGCATTATTCAAATACTGGAAACCAGTCCAAGTGATCGCTCCTTAAGATCTTCTAGCAATGACGCCTTGATAAACTGTAGCTGTATAATTTTTTGCAGTAACCGTTCGCACCACTAGTAAGTATCTATTCACGTCTCTGGCTGGCCGCCTTATCTCCTTCGATAAAAAGTCTGGCCCGATAGTAAATAGCTGAATCGATATCTTTTTCAGCGGGAAAATCGTGAACTCAGCCCGCAAGCGGGCTTCACACAGACGATTTTCTAATCCGCTGAAAAAGATATCGCTCAGGGGTTAGTGTTTTACTAGGCCTCTTGCAAAACCTACTTTCTAATGGCAATTTTGGTGTCGAAGCTTGTCTATGCTCCTCAAATACATTAAGTATTCTGCGGTACTCGACTACACTTCTCCTAAAAATTGCTCATCACAAAGTAGGTTTTGCAAGAGGTCTACTAGAGCGCCATTTTTTTATCGAAGGAGACGCGGGGCTGGTAATGGGTTAGCCTAATTGCTTTTTCAGAAAAACGTAGCCATAGTGATGAATGGATACCAAAAATCAAACCAGCTGTAAAAAGTTGGGGACCTCACTCCTTTTAAAAAATTTAATAATCCAGAATACAGGTTGATATGCAAACTTAAGTTATTTCAAACTTTATAAAACTTTGATTGGTTTGTTGCAAACAAATTAAAAATATATTATATTTTGTTGAAAATCAGTTTATTATATATAAATCAAGCAATAGGTTTGCATTGAATGTGTAAATCTTTAGTTTAGACCTCTTTTAGAAATCTAGTTTTGAAAGAGGTGTATTGTAGACTCATAATTTAAACACCAAATATAGTATATGTATAGTAAAAAAATCTGTTTATTGCCTCTAATGATGCTAGGGGGATGTAGGCACACCATGCCTCAACCTGTGAATGATAACTTAAACCCAGATGAAGTAAAAGAAACGGCCAGTGGTATAGATGTACCTAGGAGCGATTCTACACCGTTAAAGGAGATCACGATCCAGAGTATTATGGATTGCGCTGAGCATACAAATATATTACTAAACAGCAATCGCTCGCAGGACCCCTATGAACTATTTGTTAGAGCAATGCGTACTAAATTTTATTTTCTGCCCGCCAAGGTGGTTAGTGGCTGCATAAAATCTATAAAGAAGGAGTGGATTAACGGTTTGGTTCATAGTATCGATCTCAATGAAGATCAAGCTAGGCTATATGCTCGTTATATAACTGAAACTATAATTGATATTACTATACACAAAGAATAGCCCAGTCTGATAGACAGATACAAATTGTATCTATTCACGTCACTGGTTAATAATGAATTTTATTCCACTTTTTCCTTGATAAAAAAGTGGGCAAAAAAATCAGTATCCATTCATCACTGAGGCTACGTTTTTCTGAAAAAGCAATTAGGCTAACCCATTACCAGCCCCGCGTCTCCTTCGATAAAAAAATGGCGCTCTAGTAAAAGACTAACCCCTGAGCGGTATATTTTTCAGCGGATTAGAAAATCGTCTGTTTGAAGCCCGCTTGCGGGCTGAGTTCACGATTTTCCCGCTGAAAAAGATATCGATTCAGCTATTTACTATCGGGCCAGACTTTTTATCGAAGGGGATAAGGGGCCCAGCCAGAGGCGTGAATAGATACTAAAAACCATTGTGGTGAATAGATACTAAAAATTCACTATGTCTATTCAACTAGCTATTTTTAAAAACAGCGGCTATGGATGCAGCCGCTTAGGATCACGGGGAAAGAGGTTGCTATACCGTACATCTGGTAGCCCCAAAAAATACTTTAACATACGTTCCAGTCCCATGCCAACTCCTGCATGGGGAGGAGCTCCATATTTAAAAGCATTCAAATAATGGGCTATGCTAGCGGGTGCTATACCCAGCTCAGCAACCCGCTGAGATAACTTGGTGTAGTCATGTATGCGCTGTGCACCAGAAAGAATTTCTGCACCCCGTAACATAAAATCATAGGCATGGGTATAACGACCATCATTTGGGTCAACCATCGTATAAAAAGGACGCACAGGAGATGGGTAACGGGTAATTACATATAAGTCTGTATGATATTTTTCTTTTACAATAGCACCCAGTTGCCTTTCCTCTTCCGTAGACAAATCTTCTAATGCCCCCCGCGCTTTGCCGTGGGCCTGCAATAAGACAACCGCCTCGGGAAAGGGCACCACAACCAACTCTGATGCAAAGGTTAATGCAGGCACATCAAAAAAAGATTGTACAATGGAAATTTCGCGCTTATATTTTTCGTTTAATGCCTGAAACAGATCAACCAATAGCTGATATACCAAATGGACTACTTCCATATAATCCTGATCTATAACCATTTCAAGATCAACACCTATAAACTCCGTAAGGTGTCTATTGGTATCAGAGTTTTCTGCACGAAAAACAGGCCCGACCTCAAATACCCGTTTAAAATCCCCTATAATCGCCATTTGTTTATACAGCTGAGGACTTTGTGCCAAGCAAGCAGGCTTGCCAAAATAATCTACCTTAAATACATCTGCACCACCCTCAGAAGCACCTCCTATTAACTTAGGCGTTTTGATTTCGACAAACCCACGGCTACGCAAATATTGCTGTATATAGAAAAGCATACCATCATTGATGCGAAAAATAGCCTGCGCCAAATCGGTACGCAAATCCAATACGCGATTGTCCAGCCGTTTCACATACTGTACCGCATCAAATGATGCCCCCTTGCCTTTTTTCTCTTCTGTAATGGCTGCTTCTTTTAAGGTAATCGGCAAGTCTAAAACAGACCTACTAAGTACTGTATAGCCCATTATAGCCAACTCAATCGACTGTTGCGAACAGGCCAATACGGGGTTTTCAGCAGCATAAATCTGACCAGTGAGTTCAATAAAAGATTCATTTTCAATCTTACGCAACAGATTATAGTCCTCTATAGATAGATGCGTAGGAGTTCCTTCTGTATTTTTTACGAGCACCGCCTGTAAGGTATCGATACCATCACGTACAATCAAGAATAACACCCGACCACAATCTTTCTTAGAAAAGACCCTTCCCCTAACCCTAACAACTTCCTGACTATGGACAACAGAAAGATTTTTTATCTCTGAAAGTGGATACATATGTTTGATAGGCTAATTATAAATTTAAGAGCATCTAATTTGTTTCTGGAAAGTGACAAGCCACCTGATGGTTTGCCTCTTCTATTTTAGTCAATTTTGGATGGATCTGCCTACATTTTTCTGTCGCTTTCCAGCAACGTGGATGAAAGTAACAGCCACTAGGCAACTCCATTGGACTCGGCACATCTCCTTGTAGGATAATCCGCTCTTTATGTTTAGATGGACAAAGCGTCGGTATGGCAGAAAAAAGCGCCCTGGTGTAGGGATGTTTAGGGTTTTTATAGATTTCTGCTGCTGAAGCAGCTTCTACAATTTTGCCTAAATACATCACCGCAACATGATTGGCTATAAATTCTACTACTCTTAAGTCATGTGAAATAAAAAGATAGGTCAACCCAAGTTCTTGTTGCAAATCCATTAAAAGATTGATCACTTGAGCTTGTACAGAAACATCTAATGCAGCAATCGCTTCATCACAAACAATAAAAGTGGGTTCAACGGCTAACGCTCTTGCTATGCAAATACGTTGCCGTTGCCCTCCAGAAAGCTCATGGGGATATTTGTACAAAGTAGCTCTAGGCAGTTGTACATAATCGAGTAGCTGATAAATGCGCTGGATAGAAGCTGCTTTGCTATCAGCCAAATGATGAATCTTTATGGGCTCCTCTAGAACCTGCCTAATAGCCATTCTAGGATTTAAAGCAGCATAGGGGTCTTGAAAGATAATTTGCATTTTTCTCCGTATGCTGCGCATCTGCTTAGCGCTGCAATGGGTAATATCTACTCCATCAAAAATAATACGACCAGCAGTAGGTTCCACCAAGCGTAAAATGGTTCTTCCCAATGTGGTTTTGCCACAACCAGATTCTCCTACTAAACCTAATGTTTCTCCTTTATATAGAGTAAAACTTACATCATTCACAGCAGATACCTGACCAACCGTATGGCCCAAGAGATGATGCTTTACAGCAAAAGTCGTGCAAAGATGGTCGACTTCTAATAAAACTTCCTTATCAGCTTGCATACTCCTACTACTTAATACCATCTTGCAATGGATAAAAACAGGCAACAGCATGGCCAGCATTAACTTCTTGAAGGGAGGGTTTACTGGTTTTACATCGACCTTGTACGTTGGGGCAACGGTCTTGAAAAGAACAGCCAATGGGCAGATCTGATAAGGGAGGCACCACTCCTTCAATAGTACGTAATCTACGAACACCACCAGATAAAGGGGGAATCGCATCCAGTAACGCTTGGGTATAGGGATGGAGCGGTGCATTAAAAACAGCTTTTACTGGGCTCTTTTCTACAATGCTACCACCATACATAACCGCCACCTCATCACATACTTCAGCTACTATGCCAAGGTCATGTGTAATCAATATAATGCCCATATTGTTTTCTACTTGGAGTCTTTGTATCAGATCGATAATTTGCGCCTGAGTGGTTACATCTAAAGCAGTAGTAGGTTCATCTGCAATCAATACAGATGGGCCACAAGCCAATGCAAGGGCAATCATTACCCGCTGCCGCATGCCACCTGAAAGGTGATGGGGATATTCAAGCATCCGCTGATGGGGAGCCGGTATGCCAACTAGGTTTAACAAGGCGATGCAAGCTGCTTTTGCCACCTTTAGAGGAACCTGTTGATGCAACTGAATGGTTTCCATAATTTGTTCACCAATTGTAAAAACCGGGTTGAGTGCCGTCATAGGTTCTTGAAAGATCATAGAGATGCGATTGCCCCGTATCTCTTGAATTTCTTTTAGCGAAAGTTGTAAAATATCCTTCCCTTCTAGAAAAATACCCTGTGCAGTAATGGTACCAACCGGCGGTTCAATAAGCCGCATCAGCGAAAGAGCCATGGCTGATTTACCAGAGCCAGATTCTCCAACAATAGCAAGTGAACGGCCAGAAAAGAGATCAAACGAAACATTATTGACCACTGTGGTCATCTTCTTGCCCGTATAATACTGCGTTATTAAGTTTTTAACTTCAAGAATTTTTTCTTTCATGCTTATCGACCTTTTAACTTTGGATCTAATAGATCTCGTAGTGCATCTGCCAAAATATTAAAAACAAGAACCAGTACAAACATGGCCATTGTGGCAAAAAAAAGCTCCCACCAAATACCTCTCAATAATCCTGCTTTGGCATCACTAATCATAATGCCCCAACTAGGCTTATTCTGAATGCCAATACCCAAATAAGAAAGAATCACCTCATACTTTATAGCGGTTTGGAAGACCAAAGAAAACTGATAAATAATCAAGGGAAGCATATTGGGTAATAGGTGTACAAAAATTTTACGGCCACTGCCAGCACCAATAGCTGAAGCCGCTTGCATATACTCTCTACCCTTATGACGCATTACTTCACCACGCACCAAACGACAGGTTTCTGTCCATTCCGTTATAACAAGCGCGATACAAATCGTCTGCATACCCTTTCCCAGCACAAAGGCAACTACCATCAATAAAATCATGGTGGGAATAGCAGTTACAACAGTATACAGCCAAACAATACATGCATCTACTACTCCACCAAAATAACCGGCTACTATACCCAAAAGCGCTCCAATCACAACCGTCCATAAGGCTACGACAAAGCCTACACGCATGGCTACCTCAGCACCATGCAAAATCTTAGACAGGACACTTCTGCCCAATACATCTGTACCAAAATAATGGATGCTATTAGGTGGTTCATAAGTAGCACCTACCTCTACATGCCAATTAGCTGCCAGCCATCCTATTTTGGTCAATAGCGCTACTAATGCATAACCCAATAAGGTTAGGAAACAAAAAAGGTTGAGTTTGTTACCCAACAAAGCTTTTTTACTAAAACCAAAGGGATGCCACACATTACGTTTATGCATAATCTTCCTATAACTTTATACGTGGATCAACCAAAGTATACAACAGATCACCCACTATATTACACAAGACACTGAGCACTGCAGCTATTATAGTAACGGCTTTAATCGTTGGAAAGTCACAGCAAGTGATCGCATCTATTACCACATTACCTAGCCCTGGTATGCCAAAAAAATTCTCTATTACGACAGAACCAAATAGCAAAGATGGCAAATCTTTTACAAAGGTTGTAATAATGGGCACCATTACATTTTTAAAGACATGTTTAAATAGCACAACTTTTTCTTGAAGTCCTTTTGCCCGTGCAGTACGCACATAATCTTGATAAATTTCTTCCAACATAATGGTTCTATAAAACCGGTAGTGGTAACAAAAATGAAGCAATACTAAAATAATAGTGGGCAACATGATGTAAGGCACGCAGGCTACAAAGCCTTTTGCATACCCCATTATTGGAAACATTCTTAGCTTGCAAGCAAAAAACAACTGGCCAACTAGAATATATACCAATATCGAAATACTGGTCATGATAATGCAAAAAACGACCAAAAGGCGATCCCAAATGGTTCCTCGATATTGGGTCATCCAAAGCGCAACAGTAATCACCAAGCCATTGCCTATTAGAAAAGCAGGTACTGTAACGGTTAAGGAGACCAAGCCTCCTTCTTGAAGTATTTTTACAATCTGTTGTTTGGTCGTCCAGGAGTAGCCAAAATTAAAGGTAAAAGCAGATTTCAAGACCTCCCAGTATTGTATATACCAAGACTGATCTAAACCCAGTTCATGAGCAAGAAGCGAGACTGCTTCTGGTGTAGCATATTTACCCAGTAAAATATAAGTAGGGTCTTCAACGAGCATATTAAAAATAACAAACACGAAAAAAGTAGCCCCTACAATAACCGAAAGCGCATAGAGCAACCTTCTTAAGAGATATACAAAAAGAGATGTCATAAAAGTGGAAGAGGAGTTACCCTTCGTGTAAACCACCTCTTCCATTTAGCTATATAGCTAAAAACAAATCAAAGATTGAAGCTGTATGATACCCGAAGGGAAGATACGAATCGCTTAGGAAACCAGATCACTTAGTTTCCTTAACTTTTGCAGCCATATCCACTGCAATATATTCATCTATGGATGGAGAAAAGCCATTACAAGCTATATTTTTAACCCAATTGTAGTGTACATATTGCTCAGGGACATGCAGTGCATAAATCATAGGTACTTCCTCAGTTGCGATTTTATGCATCTCTAGATAAAGTGCTTGCCTTTCCGCATCATTGGTTGTAGCCATAGCTTTATCAAAGCATTCATTAAACTGGGCATTTTCATAGAACAAGCCACACAACTCCCTATTGCTAAGCACTTGTAGAAAAGTAGAAGGTTCGGGATAGTCTGCTTGCCATGTCAACAGATGCATCATAGTAGCACCTTTAGAAATCTTACTCCAGTGTTCTGCGGGCACATTGGTGACTACCTGCACGTCTATACCAATAGCAGCCATACACTTAGCAAAAAACTCTGCTTTACTTTTAGAACTTGTTCCCACAATAGCATCAAGTGTAATAGTAGGAAGCCCTTTTCCACCTGGATAACCTGCTTTAACCAGATATTCTTTTGCACGTTCGAGGTCATAGCCATAGGATGCAGTCAAACCATTAGGATCCTCCATTAACACAGGTGGTACAAGAGATTGTGCCAGTTGGGCGGTTCCTTTATAGAAGGTTTGGTTATAGACCGCTCTATCAAAAGCCATAGACATGGCTTGCCTCAAATAGGTATTTTGAAAAACCTTATGGCTATGGTTAAAACCAAAAAACTGCGTACTGGTGCTAGGAGACTCTACCAAGGCTAAACCTTTTTTGCTCCATTTTGGGCTCATGACATTATTTTCAACCATATTCAACGCAATACTAGAACCACTAATAGGCGCCATATCGAGTTCTTTACTTTCTATTTTTAAGGAAAGTGGTTGTTCTTCCGTAATAATATCGGTCACCACCTTGTCCACCAAAGGCAACCTTTTACCAGCATAATCGGACAATATAGACTGATATTCAGCATTTCCTTCAGCAGGGAAGCATTTTTCCCTAAAGGAAGGACTCTTTACAAAAACCAATTGCTTGGCTTGTGGATTAAATCCACCCTCTAAGATAAAGGGGCCTGTACCTACTGGATGATTTAAAAACTCAGCACCATAGTGACTTACAGCCTCTTTAGCAACTACAAAAGCGGCCGGCATGGCTAAAAAGTGTAAAAAAGCTGCCCAAGGCTGGGTAAGGGTAACTTCTAAGGTATAGTCATCCAACGCTTTTAGCCCTTCTACCTCTTGTGTATAATCTGGCTGCCGCCTCCATGCGTCCAAGCCTTTGATTTTACCATCCATAAGACCAAAATAAGGTACTATATTTTTAGGATCTGCTAGCCTTTTCAAACTAAAAACAAAATCAGCTGCTTTGAGTATGCGACCTTTTCCATTTGGAAAACAAGGATCATCTTGGAATACCACACCTTGCTTAATTTTAAAAGTATAGACCAACCCATCTGGAGAAATAGAGGGCATGCCTTCAGCAAGGTTGGGCACCAACTGAAAAGGCTTTTTTAAATAATGATAGGCATATAAGCCCTCATAGACCTTACCAACCACCTCTGCAGAATATTTATCACTTACCCGTACTGGGTCAGTACCATTAATAGAGGATAGTGTGACGTTGTTTAACGTAGGGGTGGCCAAAAGCTTCTGCTTTTTTTGGTACTCCTGATAGTAGATAGAAGCAAAAACCCATACAGCCATCAATAATAATATTGTCCGTTTACTAATCATAATGAATTATTTATAATGTTTATAACTTTAAACTTAAAAAAGCTTCAGCAAACCCCAATCACAACAGACTTACCCAAAGCGCCTTGCACCAGGGCTTTAGCTAAACTATCCATAAAACCACAATGAGCACGCAATTTAATTTATTTTACTTTAACAAGCAACCGAATTCAGACATACAGTCTATTTTCACATAATATCAACAGCAGTAGCCGCACGCGCAGCAGGTAGACGAACAGTGCTAACAAGTGCAGCAGCATTAGCAGCAGCATTAGCAGCAGCAGAAGCAAAATCAACAGCAGCACGAGCAGCAGCAACCGCAGCATCATCAACTGTAACAGCAACCACTGCATCAACAGCAGAAGCAGCGGCATCAGCGGCATCGGCGGCAGCAGAGCGACCACGCGTAACAGCAGCGCAAGCACGGGAAACAGCAGCGCAAGCAATATCTGTATGAATGTTAACAGAAGAAATTTTACGCAGATAATTAACAATCTTACGAAGCATAGGGGTTTCACAATCCTTAATAACACGATCATACGCAAGACGGGCGCAAATAACATTAAGAACAGTATCGGCATACGCACAACAAGCAAAAGCAGTAGAAGAAGCAGCATGCGCTACATGGGCATAGACAGCAGCAGCAGAAGCAGTGTTAGAAGAAGAAGCAGCATGAGCAGAAACTGTACAAGCAGCAAGGTCATAAAAAGCAGCAGAAGACGCATTACTAGAACCAGAAGCACGCCTTATACAATCAATAGTTTCAATAGTATGAGCAGCATAGGAGGCATAATCAGCAGCATCGAAACGATAATCAGCAGCAGCACAAAAACCGCCACCAGCAGCAGTAGCAGCAGCATAGGCAGTAGAGGCAGCAGAAGCAGCAGCAGAACGCATATTACTATTAACCGCATGCATAGCAGAGCAAGCAATAGCGGCAGCACGATCAGAAGCAGCAATGGCAGCATGCGCAGAAGCAGCAGCAGAAGCATAAGCATACTCAGCAGCAAAAGATAGATTAGAAACAGCGTGGGCAAAATTAGCAGAAGCATAGGCAACAATATAAGCAGCCCAACTATAGGCCAAAGGCGTAACAGGAACGCCATCACCACGCATAACGCAAGCACAAGCAATATCAGCCTTAGTACGCCCAACATTAGCACGCTTAACAGAATCAGCAGCCGCACGATACGCCTCCTTAGCATTAGCAGCAATCATGCGAGCAGCAACAAAAGAACCAGGAAGGAAGTTGCTCGCATAAACGACATTGCCATAACCATCTGGTGAAAATACCCATTGGCCAAGAAGCTTGGTATTAGACCTAGCGTCAAGAGGACGATAAACATTAGTGGGTGGACTTGACCTTCTACCCAACAAATAGTGAAAAGGGTTTAGACTGTGCTTAACCCCAGTATTACAGCCACCCAATGTTAGTAAAAGTAAATACCATAAAAATTTTTTTTTATAGCCCATGCCCTTACTCAAGTATACGTTTAGCGTTACACAGCTAAAAGTAGCTGCAATCAACTCTTTTCTTCTATTGTTTTATACCTAGAAATAAAATATTAAACAATAACACTGATAATTTATCAAAAATTTTCTCAAAAATATAACTTCATAGAGGAACATTGTGTGGACGTCACTTTGGGGGGCTTTTTTTTACAATACCTTTATGGCTACTACGTATAAAAGAGAGGATCATTGCTTTTTCTTGGGTATGGTTAACCTGTTTATCCACCTCTTCTAATGCCAGCGGTAATAATAACTGGCTTTGATAAATCAAACGATAGATATGGTATATACCATTGCATTGTTCTTTAGTAAAGCCATGTCTTTGTAAGGCGACTAGATTAATGCCACAATAGCGCAATGGTTCGCGTGCTACTTTAATAAAGGGGGGTACATCTTTGCGCACAATACTTTTAGAAGCGACCATACTATAGGCCCCTACTCGCATGAACTGATGCACCGCTGCCATACCGCCTATTACAGCATGATGGTGGAGGTGTACATGACCTGCTAACTGTGCTGCATTGGTCACAACCACATGATCTTCAACGATACAATCATGGGCTACATGAACATAAGCCATAAGCAATACATGAGATCCTATAACCGTATTGCCAAAAGTACCTCTATTAAGGGTAGCAAATTCACGTATAACCGTATGGTCTCCAACTTCTACATAAGTTTTTAAAGTGGTTGTTTTACGATCCTGTGCAGGCGCTCCAATAACTGCACCTGGAAAAATCTGACAATTTTTTCCAATACGGCTTCCAGACATAATGGTCACATGGGGCCCTATATAGGTTCCATCCCCTACGACCACATCTTCCTGAATCGTTACAAAACTGCCTATGGTTACCGCTTTCCCCAGGATAGCACTAGGGTGGATATCAGATTGTTTCATGTTGCTTGACAATTTGAGCCAATAAGACTGCCTCACACGCCAACTGTTCACCAACAAAAATGCGTCCTTTCACCTTTGCAATGGCTACTGACTGCTTTTCAGTAGTACTAAATTTGATATCTGCCAGCAATGCACAATGCAATACTAAAGTATCTCCAGGCACCACCATACGGCGGAATTTACAGCCATCAATAGCAAGAAAATAGGTTAGATATTGTGCCGGATCTGGTACCTTATGCAACAACAATATACCACCAGTTTGTGCTAAGGCCTCTACTTGTAGCACGCCAGGCATAACAGGGGTTCCGGGAAAATGGCCTTGAAAAAAGGGCTCGTTTATCGTTACATTTTTCACTCCAATCACATAGGAATTACCCAACTCCATGATTTTATCTACCAATTGAAAAGGATAACGATGGGGCAACATGTTACTGATCTGCTTTACATCAAAAAGTGGTTGGGCTTGCAGATCACATATAGGTGCTCCTTTTTGTTCTTGTATCCATAGATGGCTTTTTAAAGCAGCTACAAAACGTATATTGGCGCCATGGCCAGGTTTATGGGCAATAAGCTTCCCTTGTAAGGGCTTACCCAATAAGGCCACATCACCGATCAGATCTAATAACTTATGACGGGCTGGTTCATTGATATAGCGTAAACAAGATGAACTAGACGGATCAGGTGTGACCACATTTTCAACCTGCCTACCAGACAATTGGGCAACCTGCTCCAACCATTCTGTAGGATCGGTATGATCAGAGAAAATAACTGCTTTGGTAGGATCGCCTCCCTGTAGCAACCCCTTGTGATACAAAGCAACAATTTCATCCAAATAGGTAAAAGTACGCGCAGCAGCAATTTCTTCTTTAAAATGGGCTAATGTAGAGAGGTTGGCATATTGATGGCCAATCGGCCACCTATTATAGGCAATGGTCACCTGCAAGTTATAATCGGTATCGGGATAGACTTCATAATGGCTACCGGTATCAGGGTCATCATAGACAAATTTTTCTTTGAGTTTAAAAAACTTTCGTGGTGCTTCCTGCGGCATCAGCCCTGCTTCTAATAGAAGCTCTACAAAAGCCAATGCACTACCATCTAGATCGGGTACCTCTGATCCATCTAGTTGTATACAAATATTATCGACTCCTAACCCTACAATTGCCGCCAACAAATGTTCTACAGTAGCTACCTGAACTTGCTCTTTTTCAAGCGTGGTACCTCTTTCTACTGCAACTACATGGGTTACAGATGCCTCTATGCAAGGCTGACCGGGTAGATCTACTCGTTGAAATTGTATACCTGTGTCAATAGGCATAGGCGTGAATGTGGCCTTAACCTTTTCACCCGTATGGAGGCCAATGCCTTCAAAGCTAATGGTACGTTGAATGGTTTGTTGTTGGCGTTGCATTATATAAATCCCTTTGTTACTTTTTCTTCGACGGTGCCAGATTTTTAAATTGGGCGTAGCAAGATAAGAATTTTTTATGTTCAAAAGCAGGTGTACCGGAAAGGGTAATATTTCCTTTTGGAAAAGATCGGGTAATACCAGCTCGACCAATAGCTGTAATATGGTCTCCCAAATGGAGGTGGCCCGCAATACCTGTTTGACCACCCAACCTGGCGTAATCACCTAGCTTAGTGGATCCAGCGATCCCTACTTGTGCGGCAATCCCCGTATGCTTGCCAATTTGAACATTATGGGCCACTTGAACCAAGTTATCTATTTTAGTTCCTTGTCCTATTACAGTAGCACCTACAGTAGCGGCATCTATGGTAGTATTGGCACCAACTTCTACATCATCCTCTAAGCGCACATTACCAACTGAAGGAATGGCTTTATAGCTACCATCTGAGTGGGTCAAAAAGCCAAAACCAGCACTACCGATTACAGCACCGGAATGAATCACACATCGACTACCTATCTCCGTATAGGCCGCTATTTTAGCCCCACTATAGAGTATGGTATGGTCGCCAATGGTCACATAATCTCCCACATACACATGTGGATAGATTTTTACCTCTTTACCAATGACCACATGATGGCCAATATAGGAAAAAGCAGCTCGGTAAATATTTGCTCCTACCGTAGCCTCTTTGCCTATATAAGAAGGAAACTCTATACCGCACTTAGGGGCCATTTTTTGCTGTTGCACCTCCTCTATAAGCAGGCAAAAACAGCGGTAAGGATCTTCTACACCTATCAAGGAAGCTGCTACTGGCGCAACGGGCCTAAAATCTTTCGCTACAAAAACAGCAGCAGCTTTTGTTTGGTAAAAAGCAGCAGTATATCTGGTATCGGAAAAAAAACCAATGCCACCAGCACGCCCTTCTGTGAGCGTACAGAGATGGGTTAAGGCTACCTGGCTACTACCAGTTAATAGCTCGCCATTAAATCGCTCTATCAACCCTGATATGGTCCATTGCATGATATTCTTTCTTGATAAAACGGGAAACACCCATTGTTTATAACATTTAATCAGCCTGCATGAATCTATCTATACCAACTCTGCACAAACCTGCTGTATAAATTCAGCCAAAGTCATAGTGATTTGCCCCTCTTGTTTGCGAACGGCAACAGTTTGATTTGCCATTTCTTTTTCCCCGACCACTATGATATAGGGAACCTTCCGCAATGTGGTCTCACGAATTTTTTTTCCGATGGTTTCATTGCGGTCATCTAATGTAGCACGCATGCCCTTTTCCAATAACTTTTGCTGTACAGTCGTAGCATAACCATTGTATTTATCAGACAGCGATAAAACGGTTACTTGTTCCGGCGCTAACCAGAGCGGAAATTTTCCACCTGTATGCTCAATAAGAATGGCTATAAATCGCTCTAGAGAACCAAATGGTGCACGATGGATCATAACGGGTCGATGCTTCCCACCATCAGCCCCAATATAGGTCAAATCAAACCGCATAGGCAACTGATAATCCAATTGAACGGTACCCAATTGCCAGCTTCTCCCCAATACATCCTTGACCATAAAATCGACTTTTGGGCCATAAAAAGCTGCTTCCCCAACCACGGTAGTGGTTTGCAAACCCTTTTCTTGGGCAATAGCCTGAATGGCTGCTTCAGCCAAGTCCCAATCTGCCGACTCACCTATATATTTATCACTATTAGGATCTCTAAAAGAGAGTTGCGCAGTATAATCCTTAAAACCCAATAGATCAAATATATAAAGCACCAAATCAATCACTTTAGCAAATTCTTCTGGCACTTGATCTGCACGGCAAAAAATATGCGCGTCATCTTGCGTAAAACAGCGGGTTCTGGTCAACCCATGCAAGGCACCATGTAATTCATAACGATAGACGGTACCAAATTCTGCCAAACGTATGGGTAGCTCTTTATAAGAACGGGGTGCACTATTGTAAATCTCACAATGATGGGGACAATTCATCGGCTTTAAGAGATATTCTTCTTCAGCTTCAGCCGTACGAATAGGCTGAAAACAATCTTCTTGATACTTTTCATAATGGCCAGAGGTGATATAAAGTTCCTTATGTCCAATATGTGGCGTAATAACTGGCTGGTAGCCACATTTGATTTGCTCCTTTTTTAAAAACTGCACCAAGGTATCACACAATAACGCCCCCTTAGGCAACCAAAGGGGTAGGCCCAGCCCTACCTTTTCAGAAAAGGTAAACAAGCCAAGCGCTTTGCCGATCTTTGTATGGCTCCTTTTCTTGGCTTCTTCTCTAACATGGAGAAAATCAGAAAGTTCTTTTTTGGTTGGAAAGGTAATCCCATAGATACGGGTAAGCTGTTTATTTTTTTCATTACCCCGCCAGTAGGCCCCTGAAACATTTAAAATTTTAGCAGCCTTGATCCATCCAGTATGGGGCAAATGGGCACCTTTACATAAATCGATAAAATCGCCTTGCTGATACAAGGTAATGGTACCATCGGCTAACCCTTCTAATAGTTCTAATTTATAAGGATCTTCTTTTTTAGTAAAGAAGTCAACCGCTTCTTGTTTAGAAACTGCTCGACGAATAAATGGATCTTTCCGCTGAGCCAGCGTAATCATTTTTTTTTCTATGGCTTCTACATCTAAGGTGTCTGCTGAATGGGGAGCTAAATCTACATCATAATAGAATCCCTGTGCAATAGGAGGACCTATACCAAATTTAACTCCAGGATAAAGGCACTCCAAGGCTGCCGCCAAAAGGTGCGCAGAAGAGTGCCAAAAGAGCTGTTTTCCTGCATCATCCTCCCATCTAAGAAAACGAATGGTAGCATCTGTTTCAATAGCACGAGCTAAGTCATAAACCGCTTCATTGACTTGAACCGCTAAAATGTCCATTGGCACCCCCATTTGCTGGGCGATATCTAAACCAGTACTCCCTTTGGGAAATGACCTTTTCTGGCCATCTATTAGAATCTGAATCATCGTATTGTATCATCTATTATTATAAGTAAGCAGCATATCATATATAAAGGTGTAGCCTTGCTCCTGGCCTATTCGAATACCTTTCTCTTGGCCTTCTTGGATTCCTTCACGTCTAACTTTCTCTAATGTATTGGCTTCTATTCTAAGCCACTTCAAGTGGTCTTCATAAGCCATTCTTTCCTCATCGATGAAGTTCATCGTCTCTAAAACATGCAAAGCCTTATCTGCTTCATCTATGATTTGAATTTCTATATTAAACCTTTTGTCTGTTTCCCCTACTGCTTTTATATCTAATATAGATAGCTGATCACTTCTAAAATTTTTTGGGTTATAGGGGTTTAATAGGGTAACATCTACCACTTGATCTTCTGGTGCAACAGTAGCATTTATTAAAGAAATTAGCAGATCCTTATTTTCTTCTACACCAAAGATTTTTTTGAAGGAGAGGTCGACTTTTGGGGTGATTTTTTCCATAGCTTATTCTTTACTGGTAAATACAAGATATACATGTATCACACACTGCAAGATAGATATTTTTTGTAGCATTTAATCAACCTGTATAAGTTTGGTTAGATAGAGGTATGTGGAATGCTAATGGTGAACAGGGTCACCTTGCATGATTGTATCACAAATACTTTCTTTGATAGTTACAATTTCATTTTTGCTATAAAACCAATCCCAACCAGGCATTGGATTGGCTTCAAGGAATATATATCCACTAGTTGTTCGGATAAAATCTATACCAATCAGTGGGTTTGCTTCTAGGCGCCTCACCATAAGACAAAATGCTATGATTTCTTTCGGAAGGGTTATTATTTGAATAGAAAAAGCAGCTGCATATCGGTAATCCACAGCATCTTTATGCGTAATTTTTACAGCAAATACTTGATCATGGCATACATGTACCCGTATATCATCCCCTTCTATCTGTTTCTGAAATAAAGTAGGTAGCGTATGTAAACCATTTTGTTCCCACCTGTCAAAAACATGGTTATTCACTACAATAGATCTAACACCAGAAATGGACTTTGTAATATACTGCACACCGCTTGGTTCTGAAATCCCGGCTGGGTGATCCATCATTTTGATGATAGTTGTATCAGGTAATGCAACAGCATGATATGCATGCATAACAGGTAGGACATGGGCTAGTTGCATTGGTTTAGAAGCATTAAGATATTGCGCGCTTCCTCTTCCATATACCAGTCCATCAAAACTATCCAAACAATTATGTAGTAAGTCTAACGCATTATTTTCTTGCCGTGCAAAAGGCCGATAGTAGATGGCAGCTATAGTTTCCAAACAGCTATCTTTTGTAAAAAACCTTAATACACCATTGCTATAAGAAAAATGCCATGTTACGTTACATGCTTCCAAGGGTAATAATACTCCATTTTTATTAAACGACTGGCTTGCTACCAAGTTGTACATGGTGTTATCTTTGGTTGAACCGATCGCAATGACGCTGCCAACTGTACTCGGTATAACACCAAAATTATCATTAACAATCGAGTGTTGAAAGGAATCTAATGGATGATCAGGATTATGATAAGCCAATGGGGTAGTCAGTGCTTGCAGCGTTAATTTTTGAAAATGAGGGGTATGTTGTGCATGAATCACGCGTGGAGTGGCTGCACCAAATGTAACTTGTTGCGGTGCAACAAAAAAAAGTATTTCACCTAATCTAATAGCCAGTTTTTGGCCAATGCTTGTGGCAAAACGCTTTAATAACGCTTCATTGATCTGTTCTGTCCCAGATTCTTGATTAAAAACATGATCCTTTACAACCTCAGCACCTATAGGCGTGATATAGACCAATACAGGTTGCCCAACAGGCCTTTGGTAGGCAAAGACATAATCTTTGTTTGTATGATGATTGACCATTTCAGCTACCCAATAAGTGACATCATACGGATCAGGATTCATTACAGCCTTTGGCCATGGTATCTCGCCATAAGGCCCCACATAATAAGCAGGAACATCTAGACCAGGCAGTCTATTTTTGACGATATCCCATTGCACAAACAGTGGCATAACAGATCCACTAAGCCCATAGTAACTGACAGGTTGTATACGATATTTAAAAGCAGTAAATGCAAAGTGCAAATAAGCAGTTAATTCATTTCGTGCATATTCCCTATCATCAGGATGAAACAAATGATTCCATGTCCCAGGAAACTGATGGCATCGATTGAGCAGATAGGTATCATGATTGGTCCAACATTTGGTACCATTATCTTGATCTTTAAGCGTCCATTGAATAGAGACCCCACGCTCATCTATCTGATCACATACCTGCATTTGCTCAATGAACAATTGTAGCGATACCAATGTAACATGCTGTTTCAGTAGACTTTGCTGGCTGGCTATCAACGAAACGATAGGATCTGATGGATTGTCATGAATCACTAAGATTTTCATAAATGAAACATTTTACATTTTTATAACCTATCTACATAATGATGGTATTCCTTACTAAATAATTTAATAGCAAATACCTCAGCCTGCGTAAGATCTGGATGCCATATCGTGAATAAAAGCACATGCCTATTGGAAGCTCCAAAATTCCAAGCTTCATGCGTAAAACTTGGATCAAAACAGAGCATTTGATCTTCAGGCCATATACGCTGTTGAGCAGCTACTGCAATACCACAACCCCTAGGGACCTCCAATCCTAAATGAACATTTAAACGCACATTATCTTCAGCCGCATGTGGTTTAAGATGGGTTCCTGGAACAAAACAGGAAAAAAATGCATCATCGGCAAGCCCTGGAATAGAACGAAGCAATGCCATGGTTTGCGGTAGTTCCAATTGTCTTTGGGCATACTTATTTTGATCAGGGTCTAAATCACGTATTAAGTGATAGGTATTCATTGATCCGTCCAGATAAGCAGGAGGAAAAGGCTCTGTTACATTTAAACTAAATGGAGTAAATTTTTCTTGAAATAAAATACCTTGTAATTCTGCCTTGATTTTTTCTTTACACTCCATTAATTGGTTTTTTGGCATAAATGTAATATCCCACCAGGGCTGATCCCTTAAGCCAGGATAATAATGGAAAGTGGGGTTTTGCATAGGCAACAGAGGCTTAGGCGCATTCTCAGGGTTTAATAGATGGTGCATGTTTGCTTTGAGACGATGCAAAGCTTCATTGGGAAAGTTAGCAGCAGTACGATCTAGTATTGATTTGCAAAACAGCATTAATTTTTCATTCATAGATATTTACTTTTATGTATGTATAACGCTTATACCAAGCCATCACTGTTTTAAAGCGTTTAACTTAACATAAATTATTTTTTTTATATAAGACAAATTTTTAAGAATCTTCTAAAGATCTATGAGCCTTTTGCCACATCTCGAATATGAAGGGCATAGTATGAACACAATTTAAAAGATATTATGAAGCAAACTATAGGCTATTTTGGTCACAAAGCTATGGCTGTTTATGGGTTAACAACCACAGACTTGAATGGGTATAGATAAAAGGCGTAACAATCACTAGCGTTAATCGAGCTCAACAGTTTGGTTTAAGTATCTACAATGGATATCCTAATTCAGAAGCAATCTTAAGCACCCCGTATAAATTAGAAATAGCATGTATGCTAATAAGCAAGCCTAAGCTTGGCAAAAACCAAAATATACTACAAAGGGTTAACCCAAATAAAAAATGTTCACCTAACTTTGGTAATAGTGTAAACTTTGTGAATAAGGGGGGATCGTAGCCAATATGCATAAGACTAAAGGCTAAAGAAGAAAGAAGCCCTATTACAACATATAACTTCCAGCCATAATAACGCGCTGCATATAGTACAAACCGTGCGACAAGTTCTTCGATAAATGGGCTTACCAAGCAACCATCCAGGATATAATTCCAAAATTTAGCCCTTACAAAAAGGCCACATACAATAGAAATAATAGCCAGTATACTATATCGTATATAAACTTTTTCATAGGTACCATACAGATTAGGCAACAGTTTTTTATAGATACGTCTGAGTATAGACAAGAATAAAAGTGCACAGACTAAATACTTGATCCGATATAGTGGGTAACCAGATAACCAAGTTGGGTAGTGTACATAATTCCTGTGAACAGCTACCAAAATATCACAACCAAACAAGAATAAACCCCATACTATGCAAGGCAATAGCGAAAAGAAAAAGATCACGCGCCGTTCCCTTATCTTTATTCCCATAAAGATTAAGACCCGTAATAAAATATTACCAGATATTGACAGCAATCAATCGAAAGAAATATATTCAATTCCATTGGCCTGTATTAACTGGTTGGCACCTCAATATAATAATATATAGCCCCAACATTACTTCCCCTATCTTCCATTGGCTAAAACTTATAAGAAAGTTGTGATGCACACTGCTCAGGATGCCCATTATAGTTACTCTTACCATAAGTGCCTTTATAAATACTTATCCTATCAGTAGAGTTACTTTTATCTCTCTTACCATTATCATCTTTCGTGCACCCAGAAAAGCTAATCAGCAGCTTTTTGCGTTGGGTTTTAATTTGTTCTTCCATAGCAATTATTTTATTATAAAATATAATTATCTAAACCAATTACCTAGCATAGGGTCTAGTACCATCAGTTATTTAAATAAAAAAAATGACTAAAACAAATTTATAAATTAGGGTAGTATAGCACTATTTTTTAATCTGATGTTCATATTACAAACATTACCATGGAGCACCTAATTCAGAAGACATATTATATACCCACCACAAATTAGAAATAGCATGTATACTGATCAATAAGCCTAATCTGGGATAAAACCAAAATATACTACAAAGGGCTAACCCAAATAAAAAATGCTCACTTAATTTGGATAATAAAATCGGCTTTGTAAGTACAGAAGGAGCACCACCAATATGCATAAGGCTAAAAGATAACGAAGAAAGAAGCGCTACCAAAGCGTATAGCTTCCAACCATGATGACGTGCTCCATATAGTATAAACCGAGCAATAAGTTCTTCAATCAACGGACTGACAAAACAAGTACCTAATATAGCATTCCAAAACTCAATTTTTAAAAAAAACCCACATACAATACCAATAATAACTAGCAAGCTGTAGCTAACATACACTTTTGCATATGTATCATACATACTAGGCAACCATTTTTTATAAACATACCTGAGTAAGGGTAAATATAAAAGTGCACGCAACAAATACAAAGCCCAATAGGCAGTATAGCACAATAATTTTGGATAGCTAACATGAAATCTGAACATTAGAGAAGCAAATAGGGCCATCCCCCATATTATAGAAGGGAACAATGAAAAGGCAAGGAGCGTATACTGCTCCTTTTTTATTTTGTTCATGAAGATAAGGCACGTAATAATAACTAATATTGATAGAGATTAGCAGTTTGGTTTAAGTATCTACAATGGATATCCTAATTCAGAAGCAATCTTAAGCACCCCGTATAAATTAGAAATAGCATGTATGCTAATAAGGAAATCTAACCTAGGAAAAAACCAAAATATACTACAAAGTATCAACCCAAATAAAAAAAGTTCACTCAATTTTGGTAGTAGCGTCAACTTTGTGAATAAGGAAGGATCATAGCCAATATGCATAAGGCTAAAAGCTAAAGAAGAAAGAAGTGCTACTAAAACATATAGTTTCCAACTATGATGTCGTACTGCATATAATATAAACCGGGCAATGAGTTCTTCGATAAATGGACTTACAAAACAACCATCTAGTATATAATTCCAAAATTTAGTCCTTACAAAAAAGCCGAATACAATAGAAATAATAGCCAGTATACTACATCGTATATAAATTTTTTCATAGTTATAATACACATTAGGCAACAACTTTTTATAGATACGTCTGAGTATAGACAAGAATAAAAGTGCACAGACTAAATACTTAATCCGATATAGTGGGTAACCAGATAACCAAATTGGGTAATGCACATAGCTCCTGTGAACGCCTACTAACATATCACAACCAAATAAGAATAAACCCCATACTATACAAGGCAATAGTGCAAAGCAAAAAAGCATGCGCCATTCCTTTTTTATTGTTACCATAAAGATTAAGACTCATAATAAATATTACCTAATATTGATAGAAATCAATTGTAGTAGTTGATATTTAATCTGACATTTATTAATTTGTGTTGATATAAATACCGACTACTATTATGAATTTACATCAAAAAATCATCAAGCCGAAAGTAGGCTTATTGGAGCTAGCAAAAACGTTGGGGAACATTTCATCGGCGTGTAAAACTATGGGTTATAGTAGAGATAGCTATTATCGCTTCAAAGCCTTGTATGAAACAGGCGGTCAAGAGGCTTTACAAGAGATAAGCCGTAGGAAGCCGATTATGGCTAATAGAGTAGATCCTAGTATAGAAAAAGCAGTAGTAGATATGGCGATAGATTATCCAGCCTATGGCCAGCTTAGAGTATCTAATGAACTAAAGCAACAAGGTATCCTGGTCTCTCCTGGCGGTGTCAGGTCTATCTGGTTACGTAATGACTTAAATAATATAAAAAAACGTCTTAAAGCCTTAGAAGCTAAAATGGCTCAAGATGGCCTTGTTTTAACGGAATCTCAGCTATCCGCATTAGAAAAACGTAAGCATGAACAAGAAGCATGTGGAGAAATAGATACAGAACACCCTGGTTATTTAGGCTGTCAAGATACTTATTACGTTGGTAACTTTAAAGGGATAGGTAAGGTTTATACGCAAGTATTTATAGATAGTTATTCTCGGGTAGCTCATGCAAAACTCTATACTGATAAGACAGCCTTGACAGCTGCTGATATGTTAAATGATAGAGTATTGCCTTGGTATCAAGAACAAAGCATACCCCTCTTGCGCATTCTAACAGATCGTGGTACTGAGTATAAAGGTAAAATAGAGCATCATGCCTTTGAGTTGTTTTTAAGCATAGAAGGCATAGAACATACTGTTACTAAAGCCTATTCACCGCAAACCAACGGGTTCTGTGAGCGGTTTAATAAAACGATGAAACAGGAATTCTTTGATACAGCTATGCGTAAGAAGATCTATACAGACCTGGATGTCTTGAAACAAGATTTAGATAGCTGGTTACATTATTATAATCATGAGCGACCACATTCTGGAAAGTACTGTTACGGTAAAACGCCTATACAAACTTGGGAAGATAGTAAAAAACTAGCCTTTGAAAAAAATAATCAAATCGCGTATCTTAAGAGCATACCTGACAAACTAAACTTAACTGACATCTATACAGTCTAATTTTTACTGCCTGTCAGATTAAATATCAACTACTACAAATCAATGATAATAAATATGTTTCAATCCTAGTGGACTATTTAATTGCCTGATTGACCCAATGCAGTAAGTAACCAACAGGGTAAAATAAAAATGAATGGGGAAAGAGAATAGGTGCCTTTATAAATACTTATCCTATCAGTAGAGTGATTTTTATCTCTCTTACCATTATCATCTTTCGTGCACCCAGAAAAGCTAATCAGTAGCTTTTTGCGTTGGGTTTTAATTTGTTCTTCCATAGCAATTATTTTATTATAAAATATAATTATCTAAACCAATTACTTAGCCCTGGGCGCTAGTATCAGCAGTTAGTTTAATAAAAAAAATGACTAAAACAAATTTATAAACAAGGTATAGGTATAGTGGACTGGTTTATCCATTAAACATGTTGAACAGTTAATCGTTCCTAACTAAATGTTATGTAAACTATCTATCTTGCAATGTGTACAACGATTATACATTCCTAAAAATACAAGGAACAGGATATGGATTATAAAAATAAGTCAATAAAAAACTCTGGTAAACAAGCAGATGTTACCTATAGTGTACAAATCCCTATTGGGAAAGCCAGTATTAAGCAGATGATAGATGCTGGCTTTTATGCAGATAAAACCCCTTATATTAACAAACTTTTTAAAGATGATGGTACTTATTTTTTCTTTATAAGACCGCGTAGATTTGGTAAATCTCTGCTGCTAGATACGATAGATCAAATAGCAAAAGGAAATAAAGCATTATTTACAGGGTGCGCTATTTATGAAGATCCAACCTATAAATGGAAAAAATATCCAGTTATTTGGTTGAATTTCTCAGAATTAGTTTCTAAGGAGTCTGATTTATTGGACGAGGAACTACAATATAAGCTTTTAGAAATTGCAGCTAACCACGGTATCCATAAACTAAAAGCACCTTCACTTAGCACGAAATTGGCTGAGCTGGTAAATACTCTAAGGAAACTGCAAGAAGGTTATGAACCTACCCCCATTATCTTAATTGATGAATACGACAGTCCACTAATTTCTTGTAAAGAAGATCAATATGAAGGGGTGCTCTCTGTTCTTAGTTCTTTTTTTAAAGTTTTAAAAGCCCGCCAGAAAGACTGTAAATTTATTTTTGTAACGGGTGTAACTAAATTTCACTTATCTGGTCTTACATCAGGGGCCAATTCGGCTAATGATATATCCTTGCATGAAGATTATGCAGAGATGTTGGGGTATACAGAAGAGGATATTGACAACCTATTCCTTAGCAAGGAAAAAATTATTAATCCAGTACTTGAAAAACTTAACAGAAAAAAGAGACAGGAAGAAAAGTACACACTTATTCAACTCAAGCAAGCGTTAAAGGATTATTATAATGGGTATTGCTTTACAGATGATAAAATCATAAGCGTTTATAATCCAGACTCTATATTAAAATTTTTTAGAGATAAATCATTTGGTAATTACTGGTCCAACTCTGGTAACCCTACCATCTTACTACAACAAATCAAAAATAATATCGGTAGGTTCAACATAGATTGGGATAAAGATGACTTTATAATGAGTCAAGAGTCATTCGAATATGTTGCCAGCACGCTCCATACAATTCCCCTACTGCCTCTAATGTATCAAACCGGGTACCTTACGTTAGATCCTGATGGATTTACAAATGATTGTAGAATGGACAAAAACGAAACTGATTACTATTTAAAATTTCCTAATGGGGAAGTAAAATCTGCTTTAAAACTTGTATTAGCTGATTTTATAGCTCAAAAACAAGAAGAAGCAGGAAGGGTATATAGAGATTCTATTCTAGATTATTTAAGAACGGACAACTGGTTGGCCTTCTTTAACTGCCTTAGAAGTGGTTGTTTGGCCAAAGCAGGCTACCGCTTTCTCGATAAATCTGAAAGAAGTTTTCAGGGTGCTTTATACTCCTTTCTCAACGGTGCTTTTCATACCAGCGATGGTACTTGGGCCAGTGCTGAAAGGGATAGTGGCATAGGCCGTACAGATATCATTATGGAAGACCAATATAATGGAAATAGAACCATCTATATTTTTGAGCTAAAAGTAGATAAACCAGCCTTAGAAGCTTTGGAGCAAATACGTCATAAAGATTATAGCCTTCAATATGATTTATGCCATAAGAAGGTGCTTATAGGTTTAAAATGTGATGCTGCAAAACTCAATATTACAGAGGCAGTTATTGAAATACATCAACGCGATGAGTGGCATACTTTTCAGGTAATGTCACGTAAAAATTTTAACGTTAATGCTGCTGGTTACTTTCAAGAAGCAGGAGTATAAGTTATAGAAATGGAAATAGAGACTTGATGTGTGTGATTCGTATAGTATACTACTCCTTTTTTATTTTGTTCATGAAGATAAGACACGTAATAATAACTAATATTGATAGAGATTAGCAGTTTGGTTTAAGTATCTACAATGGATATCCTAATTCAGAAGGGGTCTGTCTTTTAAAGTGTGTAACTTATTTTTTAGTGTTTTTAGATTCTGTTTTCGAATTTAATTAAAAAATGAGCCATAGCCTCACTCCAATTTTGAACCGAGCTGGTCCATTTTCTAGTCATGTAGTTAATAGTTAAATATAATGTTTTAAACACAGCTATATCGTTAGGAAAGACCCTTTTATTTTTGGTAACTCTACGAAATTGGCTATTTACAGATTCGACGGCATTGGTTGTGTAAATGACCCTACGTATGGCACTAGGATATTGTAAAAACACCATCAGATTATTCCAATTAGCATACCAAGACTTGGCTATTTGTGGGTATTGTTTGTCCCACTTAGTAGCAAAAGTTTCTAATGCCATCAGGGCTTCTTCTTCCGTAACTGCCGTATAAATTGGCTTTAAATCAGCAGCTAATGTCTTTCTATGTTTATAAGAAACATATTGTAAACTATTCCTAATGGCATGAACAATACAGAGTTGGTGATCTGTTTTAGGGTATACAGCAGCGATTGCCTCAGACATACCTGGCAGGTTATCTGTACATGCAATGAGCATATCGTTCATACCCCGATTTTTGAGTTCTGTTAAATTGCCTAACCAAAATTTAGCTCCTTCATTTTCACTCATCCACAGACCTAAAACATCCTTTATGCCAGATCTATCTATACCTAAAGCAACATAGACTGCCTTGTTGATGATACGTTTATCTTGTCTAACTTTAACTACAAAACAATCAAAAAAAACAATAGGATAGACTGATTCTAATGGGCGATTTTGCCATATCTTAACATCTTCAATAACAGAATCTGTGATGTTACTTATGAGGCTTTCACTAACTTCTGCACCATATAATTCCTGTATTTGAATCTGAATATCTGATAGGCTCATACCTTTAGCATACAGAGATAAGATCTTGTCATCTAGACCAGGAATTCTTGTTTGACGTTTAGGTAATAAAACAGGTTCAAAAGTAGAGGATCTATCTCTTGGAACTTCAACCGATATAACCCCATTATCAGTGACAACTTGCTTGCTGGATAAGCCATTACGTGAATTCTCTGAATCACTACGAGCATGCTTGTTATAGCCTAAATGGCTATCCATTTCTGACTCTAATGCTTTTTCTACAAGACGCTTACTTAATTGTTTGAGTAAACCGCCTTGGTCAAATAGGGTCGATAAGTCTACGCCTGAATCTACACGTACATCTATAGCCTTACTTATGCCGTCTTTAGGTATGTCTTTTCTTTTCATCTTTTTAGGGTTAAGCGTTAATGTCTACAAAAATAGACAACCTAAAAATTATTTACACACTTTAAAAGACAGACCCAGCAAGTTTATTTAACAAATTGATTACCCTCTTTAGGTAATCTTCACATGCTTCCTCTACCGAAATATTTATCTTATCGTGTAACTCAAAAAGCTCAGCAATATCATACAATTTTCTGTTAAGGCTCTTTTTTAATTCCGTTGGGTTGTCTTTAGCCAACTCTGAAAAATTCAACCAAATAACAGGATATTTTTCCCATTTGTATGTTTTATCTTCATAAATAGCACACCCTTTAAATAATGCTTTATTCCCTTTTGCTATTTGATCTATGGTGTCTAGGAGTAGAGATTTACCAAATCTACGCGGTCTTATAAAGAAGAAATAAGTACCATCATCTTTAAAAAGTTTGTTAATATAAGGGGTTTTATCTGCATAAAAGCCAGCATCTATCATCTGCTTAACACTGGCTTTCCCAATAGGGATTTGCACACTTTCGGAAATACCTCCTGATTTCTCTGCTATTTTTAGTTCTTTCTCTTCTTTTTTATAATTCATATCCTGTGCCTTTTATTTATGGATGTAGAAGCGTGATGCACACTGCAAGATAGGTAGTTTTTATAGCATTTAATGGTATTTTAGCTAAAAGTCCGATTTGGGATAAACTGGAATATTGGAAATATTGTACGTTCATCCTCTGGTAAAGCCAGTAATAATGCTCTTTCGGACTGAGAAAGAATTTTTCTCCTCGGCATATAATTTACATTGATAATTATTTTTTAGATTAATTTTGATTGGAATGCTTATCGCATAAGGGTATACGCCAACGATATAACAAAAATGTTATGTAATTTCATTAATGAAATAATCTATATGAGATATATTCAATGATATAACCTAAATACGATAAATTCATGAAAATATGTTCATAAGAGCTTATTTGAGAGCTTCAACTCAAGACCAGTTTGCAGATCGCGCAAAACAAATGCTCGAGCAGTTTGTTCATGAAAGAGGACATAAAATCGCCAGCTATTACCGAGAAAATATAAGCGGAACAAAACTGGAAAGACCAGAACTGGGACGGCTATTGATGGACAGTCACCAAAATGATATTTTACTGGTAGAGCAGATAGATAGGCTGACACGGTTGAATAACAGTGATTGGGAAACACTGAAAAAGAAAATTCAACAGCACGAAATAAGAATTGTAAGTCTGGATATACCTACCTCTTGGCAGGCTTTGTCTGACAAAGAACCAGCACAAAATGATCCAGTAACCCATGCGGTAATTTCCGCAATCAATAATATGCTCATAGACCTGATGGCCGCAATGTCGCATAAGGATTGGATTAGCCGTCAGCAACGACAGAAACAGGGAATCGAAAGAGCGCACGAACAAGGTAAATATAGGGGAAAACAGGCTGATCATGAGCGACACCAGAAAGTGATCTACTACCGAAATGAGGCCGTTGCAATAGACCTTTACGATTTGCCATAAAAAGTATCTTTTTATTTTTTAGAAGAAGGTAAAAAAAGGTTAAATTCTATTGATTTTTTTAGGTATTGATGCTTAAAACTTTTAATAATATTGTGTATGTCGCTCAAGCAAACTAAGCAATTAAGTTTTTCAGATATTTCCGCCAATAAGCGTAAGTGCAAACACACTTTCTTTGATCAAATCAACAAGCTAGTTAATTGGTCAGTAGTAGAAAAAGCACTCCGATTACATTATCCTAAAGGTTTACGTTTATCAGGCAAACCGGCCTATAGTCCTCTGCTTCTATTCAAAATGCTATTGCTACAGACGTGGTATGGCTTGAGCGACTATGCAGTCGAAGAAGAAGTGAATGATCGTATCACTTTTAGCAGATTTTGTGGTATTTCGATGGATAGTTCTGTTCCAGATCATAGTGTACTAAGTAGATTTAGAACTACCCTTACAGAGAAGAATGCTTTAGAAAAGTTATTGCATATCATTAATAATCAGCTATCTGATCATGGTGTATTGGTTCAAAACGGTTCAGCAGCTGTAGATGCTTCTATTACCCCTACCCCTAGACGCCCTAAAGGTAAAAAAAGCTACGATCTGCATGAAGATGGAACCATAACCACAGCTGAAAGTTATCAAAAAGGAGTAGATCCAGAAGCAAGTTGGATAAAAAAAGGCCATCATCTCTACTATGGCTATAAGCGGCATGTTCTTGTGGAAAGCAAAGAGGGGTTGGTGCTAGCCGTAGGTACCACAAAAGCATCTAGTCATGATAGTGGGCATTTACAGGTATTATTGGATAAAGTAAGGCTAAAATCAGGCAGCAGACTCTATGCAGATAAAGGCTATAGCGGGTCGCCCAACGAAAATTTACTAAAGAAAAAGAAGTTAAAATCAGCTATTCAGAAAAAAGGGGCTAGAAACAATCCTTTATCACCCACTGCTAAACGGTTTAATAAATTAGTATCTAAAACGCGCTATAAAGTAGAACGGGTATTTGGAAGTATTAAAAGTTGGTTCCGTAGCTCAGGAGCCAGATATATAGGCCTTGCTAAAACCCATACGCAACATGTTATGGAGGCAATAGCCTATAACTTATATAGGTCCCCAAACATCATATTAAGAGGTATCTAGGGGAATGGTGTGTCCAAAATAGATTGAAAATGACTAAAAAATCAGTAAATAAATAGTTTTATACCACTATAACATCAAATATGGCAAGGAAATAACCCTGGAAGATTAATCAAAATTATACCTTCAACCTATCACAACGGCCTCGAAGTTTCTTTTTTGGGTATAACCCACACTGTTGGGTATAGCCCGCGGTGTGGGTGGGGGCTGAACAATAGATTGTTTCATTGCCTTTACTGCGCACCAAATCTTTTATCGGTGGCCATAAGTGCTGCGCATACCAATACTCCATGTAAAAAATAAGGAGCCAATAATTTGTAGAAATACCACAAACTTTGTTTTTTAAACTAAAAATCCTTATTATAAATTTTAACATGCATTAGCCATATAATGATTGTTTTTTTAACCATTCCCTTTATGATCTGCTTGAATATGCCGCTATATATAGTGGCGACTTTTTTGGTATTAACCTTGGTGGTAGGTATCTACTTTAGTAGAAAAAAAACCAATTTTCGAGAATATGCAGTGGGAAATAAGCAATTTGCTACCGCTACTTTGGTGGCTACGGTATTGGCTACTGCTTATAGTGGGGGGGGATTAGTGCGCAATGTGGAGCTTGTTCATAGTCTTGGACTTTACTGGTTAATTGTCTCAATTTTAGGAGATTTAGGCTTGTGGATAGTCGGTTGGCTAGCACTACGCATGGGGCCATTTATGCACAATCTTTCTATGGCAGAAACTATAGGTAACGTTTATGGTAACTGCCCCAGAATTATTGTGGCTCTTTTCAGTATTGCTTCTTCCATTGCCATGGTTGCTATGCAAGTGCATGTGATGGCCTTGTCGATTAAGATATGTATAAGTTCAGTGAACCCTGTAATGATTACAGTTTTTTCTACGTTAATTCTTATCTTTTATTCCTCCTTTGGAGGTATTCGGGCCGTTGCTTTTACTGATATATTGCAATTTATAACCTTTGCAATTATTCTTCCTTTCTTGGCTTGGCTTATGTTTGAGAAGTTGGGCAAGCCGGTTTCAGAAATTATTCCATTTTTATGTAGTCAAGAAAAATTTCAACTCAATACTTTACTCCATTTTGATATGAATCTGCTGGCCATGATTGGCCTAATTTTAGCTATTCTTGTATCCTATATAGATCCAACCATTATTCATAGAATTTATATCTCTTCTAGCCCTATTCAGGCGAGAAGCACTTTTTTGTATGCTGGTTCTTTTGGTATAATCATAAATATTATCATATCGTTAATTGGCTTGTTTGTTTTTGTAGGTGCACCATCGGTGCAGGAAGCAGGGATCTGGGATTATATAATGGAGGGTATGTCTCCTGTTTTTAAGGGTTTCCTTTCTGTTAGTTTACTGGCTATGGCCATGTCTACAGCTGATTCTTGCTTAAACTCAGGCGTTGTTGCAGTTAGCCATGATATGCTGGAAAGTATACGTGGTGCAAGTGAATCTCCTTACCCTTATCAGTTGCGGCTTGCTAGGATTGCTTCTGTTTTTATAGGCCTATTGGCGATGGTACTAACTTTCTACTATAATAACTTGTTGGATTTACTTAAGCTCAATCTTGATCTTTACATACCTATAACAGTTGCTCCTTTTATCTTAGCTATTTTTGGCTTTCGTGGTACTGCCCGTACTGCTTTGATTGGTATGGCTACAGGCGTGCTTACTATTTTAGCCTGGAACAAATGGATTGTGCCCTTAACAGAGATGGATGGCTCCTTTATTGCTATGCTGGCCAATGGATTGGCTATGCTGGTTGCACACTATTTACTCAAGCAGCCAGAAAGTTCAGGTTGGGTTGGTCCGGATCACCAATTTAAACAAATACAACAGGCACATGCGCGTAAGCGGGCGGAACGAAAAGAGGCTTTTAAAAATGGTTGGGCCAATAGAAAAGTTACATTGGCCAGCCTGCTGCCTAGTGATGCTGCCGTACGTTTAACGGGCCTCTATATGGTTACTACTGCTGTTTTGGATTATTGGTTTATTAAACCAGATCATATCTATTGGGCTGTATGCCAAGGCCTTTTAGGTGCGCTTTTTACCTCTTCTAAAACTTTCTTTAGCAAGTCGGTACCTGATTGGTTTGTTGGCCTGGTTTGGCTGATAGGGTTATCGGTTTACCTTCCTGTCCATCTGCTTTGGCAATGGTGGCATCTGATAGACCCAATCTTTACTGCATCTTTATCTTTGACCCATTATGCGATCATCTTATGGGTACTCCCCGTCTACTTGGGTATAGGAATTGTAGCCACTACTTTATCCTTAGCTATTTATCCCATTGCTACTGGATTGTCTTTTCCACTATTATTTTCCCTATTTCCTCTATTTATAGCGAATCTACTAGTGTTTGTTATCATCATTGGATTGAAGGTCAAAATGGGTAGCTATACTACGCAAATTCTTTACTTAAAGCATCAAGAAAAGATTAGAGCAGCCCAAAAGCTAAAAGCCTCCCTCTATGACTCAGCTATAGTGCCGGATGCTATGGTGCGTAAGGCCAAAGGATATGGCACTATTTTAACGCAAGTAATAGGCAAAATTGAGGAATCTATCTCTTTTTTAGATAGTAATGTTCCTCTTTATAAGCAAGACTTCCAGAGTATTATCAATAAACTTTATGATTGGGTAGCCTACTTCAATAGGAGGGCCAAGGCTAAAAAGCATGCCCTGTTGCAACCTACTAAAATTGCCTTAGACAAGCTGCTTCGCAAAGTGGAGTTGGCCTTGTCGCAAGAGGTAGCGGACCCACCTAGGTTATTGGTAGAACAAGCAAGTGATCTGTATGAGCCGTCTTCTGGCCATATTGTATGTGATATCAACCAAGTAGTCTATTTATTGGTTCAGGCTGTTTTGCGTATTGGTAAGCTAGAAGAAGCTTGTGGACCAGTTGTGCGCATACAGCTCCATCCGACTGCTTTGCGGTTTAAGCAAGCTGATCCTGTTGATGGGAACCATCCTGCTTATATGCTTTTTCAAGCTACAGCTTTGTTAATAAGCCAGGCTACTGTGGCTCCTGAGCTGCAAGTAAAGGAGTGCTATGATGATGTGGTAGAGGCTAGCCATCATCAAGCATGCGAAGAAACGTCACTATCCGTAGATCTTCAGCAGGAAACTATTTCAAGTATTGTTGGCGCCCATTATGGCTATTTGGAAATACTGGATACTAGCAATCAACCCGCCATGTTACTGATACTTCCTAATGACGTCACAGATATCTTGAGTAAGATGACTGCTAAACTACCACTAGATTGTTTAAGCTCAGCATCTCCTGTCACCCCTAAGGAACAGGCAGATTCGATGATGACATTGATGCAGTTCTATGACTATGTCTCCAAATCTTCTTATCAATCAGATCCTATTGATGCAGGTACAGTTTCTCATCTGCTTTTATTATTGCGAGAACATTTTGGCTTTAAGCGGCATGCTTCGGGTCAATTGTTTTATGTACGTGCGGTAGGCATTGCTGAATTGGTGGTAGATTGGGTTTTTCACTCTCCTAAAGTGATTTATGCCTCTTTGCTCTATGAATTGGTACGCCATACCTGTTTGCCGCTCTCTTATGTGAAGGAGCATTATAACTTAGGCGTCTATGCCTTTGTATTGAATGTAGTAGGGATAGATAAGCGGCAAGCGCTGGATCACCCTTCATTGCTGTATGTGCAGAATCGCTTGAAGGAAGCACTTAAGGAAGATCATATACAGCTTTCTGTTCTATTTATCAAACTAGCCGAACGACTCTATGACCTACGACATGCTGCAGGTTATATTCATCTAACAGAGGTTCACCATATGGCACAGGAAACCCTTGCCATAGATGTTAAGCTAGCCAATACATACTTGGCTCCAGAGATAGGTGCAGCATTGGAAAATGCAGCTAAAAAGGCACTGGAGCTTTGTAAGGATATCAGCAAAGGTGAAGAAAAAGAGCAAGGCAGTTAGTTGGTCTATCTGCTTTCAGCGCATAATGTTTAGCTTGTTGAGTGCTTTCCTATATTTATGGGCATTTTTTACATGCTCTGTATAATCATGCGTAAAGTAATGTAATCCTGAAAAGTCTTCCTTAGCTGAAAAAAATAGGTAGTCATGGGGTATATAATTAAGTACCGCATCAATCATGGCTATGCTAGGTAAACCAATAGGCCCAGGTGGCAATCCCTTTTTACGATAAGAATTATAAGGGGAGTTGATGTAAGTATCCTTTTGCAACACTCTAGAAATGTTAAAAAACTAAGTATACATGAAACCGCTCAAGCTACCGGGTACAGCGCTTCTCAAGTATGCCGTATTCAACGATTGCATTTTTTTGACAATCAAAAAATGTATCCTTTCAGGGGTGTGGTTTTTAGGCAATAATATTCTGGAGTTGTTTGAAAGGATTTAGGTTTTGTTGTCTCCAGGTTAGGTACAAAGAGATGATTCGCTCTACGAATCTATTGCCCCGTTCGGATTGCGTAAAGTAGCAGTTTTTACGATATAGGACGTAATGCCTGATTTGTCTTTCGGCCAAGTTATTAGTCAGGGGAATGTTTAGTGGATCTTTGCAAAATTTCCACAGCATAGGCTCTGCTCTCATGATATTTCTGGCTACTCGATTAGCATGGACAGCCCCTGGTGTGCTAGCAATAGCTTTTAGGCCATACCAGATCCGTTTACGCAATTTTCTAATGCGTCTTAAAAAGGTAAACAGCTCTATAGTATCTTTGGCAAAGGCTCGATGTAAGGAAAATAGTTCACTAGCCATCTTTTTTAAATAAAAACCCAATACTTTAACGCCACTATGGCAACTATGAGCAAATCTTTCAAAATCTCTGGCTAAGTGTGACCAACAGAGTTGCCGATGGGTAGGTGGAAAGTAATTGTAGGCCGCATATCTATCACTAACAATAATCTGTTTCTTAGGTTTTAATCCACTACTTTCTAAAATTTTCTTGCTTCTGGATTTTGTTAGTTTAAGGAGGGTAACCATAGGATTAGTAAAAATCCAGCACCAACCTAGTTTACCACTATTAAAATGACCAGTTTCGTCTATATGTAGTACCTGACTTGCTCTAATGGCTGCTTCTATTGATTGGTAGGCTGATTGACACTTAGAGGCTACCCTTCCTTCGCTATTAGAGATGCTACCAAGACTGATATCAAGGTTAAAAATATCTTTTAATATATGGCGAACTTCCTGCTTCGAGTTTTTATAAAAGCCTGTTAGGGAACTAATCACTGATTTAATTCTAGGACCAAAGGTATCTGAGGTAACACCTTGAGGAAGAGAAGCAGTATGGCGTTTGCCACATTGTCTGCAACGTCCATGGTGCACATGATAATTGATTACATGTGGCTTGATCTCCGGAATATCTATTTTTTGATGAATATAAGGCTTGGCAGCCATCGATACATGACCACCACAGGAACATGAATCTGAAATAGATAACTCAATAACTTCATCTGCTAACAGCTTGGTACGGGTAGTACCTGGATGGCCAGGTTGACCGCCTCTGTTACGTGTGCTTTTTACTTTATTACGCTTGATCTTATATAATTCCTTGGAACTAGGAATCGAGGAAGTTTTAGAGGTGAGACCTAACTTGTCTTTTAATTTGCAATTTTCTTCACTTAAAGATTTATTGGCGGCCGATAGAGAGGTAATAACTTCTTTTAAAGAACTATTGTTAGCGGTTAATACTGCAATCTCTCCACGCAATGCGGCATTATCTGCCTCTAGCACGCTAATACTCGATTTGAGAAGGCTAATTTCTGATTGTAAGGAAATAACTATCGAGGATAAAGAATCCATCTCTTTGATGTGGAATGAAACTAAAGAAAACTAAACTTAAAAAGTTATTTGAGATTTTGCAACCCTAAAAAACCACACCGCTGAATCGTTACCAAAAAATTGAAGCTAATCACTTGCAGTAGATTCCTCAGAAGTCAGGAAAGTACAATCATAAAATACTGCATCTATCGTACAAAAAATAAGCTTAACGAACTATGTTAATAAGCAAATTTTTTGTTAGAAAAATACTTCGTTTTTAAGGTTTATTTTGATTGGGATGTGGACTTATGGATAACTTGATTAAGTTATCCATAAGTCCACATCATAACTATTATAATTATAATTTATATTGATAATCAAATAATAGATTTATAATCTATTCATTTATGCACTATCATATTTTCTTTCTGACCACACTAAGGGTTAGCCTTGAGTTTAGATAGATGTCCATCTACATAAAAAGTATGGTCTCTCATAATAGCAAATACCTGTCTAATAAGTTTATTAGCTACAGCAATAAGAGCCACTTTACCAGGTTTCCCTCTTTCTTTTAACCTTTCATAAAAGTCTTTACAGGCCTTATTAAAGCGTATAGCTGACCATGAAGCTATATAGAGCAAAGAACGCAATTGCGGGTTCCCATGACGATTAATATGACCTTTTTTTCTTACCGATGAGCCTGAATGCTCATAAATAGGTGCCAAACCGACATATTTAGAAAACTGTTTAGCGCTTTCAAAATAATTACCTCCACCAGTGGAAACGATAAGCTCCATAGTGGTTCTATCGCCAATCCCTTTAATAGAGCTAATGCGTTTATAGAGATCCTGATAAGTTTCCTGTGTAATAGAAAGCATTTGCTGCTCTAATATAACTATTTGTTCTTCCAAATAGGATATAGTGTGTTTGACCATAGTCAAAGATACAGTGTCTGGTTTAGGCAACACACTAAAAGACTCTAGCAAGTTATAACACATCGTCAATTGTTTCTTCAACTGAGCAAGAAGTGTTTTTTGTTGCTTTAAGGCTTGTATACTTGCTACAGGCATTTTGTAGGGTTTAGGCTCCATCTTTGATCCATACAGAGCAATAAGTTCCGCATCTACCTTGTCAGTTTTCGTTATATGGTTCACTACCTTAGTAAAGTGTTTGATTTGCTTAGGGTTAATAACTGACACAGATAGGTCAGCTTCTAAAAGCATCTTTACTAATAAACAACCATAGTTTCCAGTCGCCTCTAAAACACAGTGATCTAAGCATTTATCAAGTTTAGACAAAAAGATTGCAATGCCATTTGGATCGTTCTTATACGTAGCCGTAGTATAGACTTTACCTTTAGGGAAAGCAGCTACAAAACTACTTTTTGCTATATCGATTCCTATGTATTTCATATTATTAGATGTTTGTATTAAATTAATTCATCTCATGAACTATCGTCGCACACACGGGCTTTAATGGCCAGCGAACTATTCAGTTTTTAAGATGAAAAGAGCTGGGGGCTAAACGTTAAGCGCGGTATCTAATACCAGGTACAATGCGACCTTATTCCAGCTCTTTAATAAGATAGTCTTATTTAATACAAACGTACGACGTACAATAATTCCCCATATCAAAGGAGACCCCAATTAAGCTTAACAATTTATTCGAAAGTTAACAAATTTTTCTGCCACAGAATTGAACAGATACGATTCGTGTTCCTGTGATGGTTCTTAAGTTGACGTCATTACCCCTACAAACAGGACAGGATGCATTAATATCTAACCAACCTTTAATGCATTCTTTATGATAATAACACTTACATTTACACGGGAGTTGGCATAGATTACCTGTACTTTCACGGCATATAGCGCATATTTCTTGTAGTAGTGATTCTATCTCGATAAAGGAAGAAAACTCTTCTAAGGCAGAGATCATAGCTGGATTACTTGTTTCTACTACAAACTTGGTTTTTTTGTTAATGCAACGTGTATTATTTTTATCACTTATCGCTAGATTAAATAAGGCCATCAACAACTCTATATGTTCATGCTCTATGGCACATATGATCCCATAAATCCAGCCTTTACCTAATTCACTGGCAGAACATTTAGGATAGTTTTTTAACGCGTTTATGAGGTAATCTAATGCTTTTGAGTTATTTAATAATTTTGCATTTTTTGGTAGATCTGGTAACAATACACTACTATCATTATCATTAGATGCTACTAGAAACTTTATTGTATCAGAAAGGATATTGTAAGTATATAACGAAAAACCAGAATTTGGTCCACTTCTTAAATTAAAAATTAGATTTAAAATATGGCTAACTGTTCCAGTTTTTAACCTTTCTCTATCTACTTCATCTCGATCCGGATAATAACACTTTAATGCCATGGTTAGAATATTAATTTCAGGTTGACTCTGATACATCAACTCTGGACTCGGGACTGGGTTAGCTATAGTATCAACCAGATTACATACCTTATTTGTGATTACACGTAATACTTCTAAAGCATGATTCATTGATGCCCATAACATTGTTGGTAGTACAGGTTTTCCTTCAAAGTTTGATTGATCATTTCCTGGTTTGTTTACATAGAGTATTCTGTCTTGTCCATTCATATTACGCTCAAAAATAAACCCTAACAACGATGAATTATTAGTTTTTATTACGTAACCTTGTATGTTATTTATAAGCTTTCTAAATTTATTGTTATTAATAATAGGATCCGCAAACAGTTTATGGTTGGGTTCCATTATTGAATTTATTATGTCAATTATAAAATTTATATTATTAAATTCAGATTCAGTATTAAGCTTTTTTAATAAGGATAAGCTTTCAGGTTGTATTAGGTCATTGTACTTTTCGACTAGATATTCTTGAACAAGTGGATCAACTAGTGTGGAGTATTGTAAAGTTATACCAAGGTCCTTTAGACTATCTTTATCTTCCCGTATAAGTTGTGCAATTCTTTCTAATGACGTAAAAATATCTGCTTTAGTATCCGAACTTTTTTCTATTCGTATAGAAGAAAAGTATTGATCTATATGTTTCTTGCACAGCTCTAATATTTTGGCTTGTTCGGAGTTATGACCAGAAACAGAACCACTGGGATGACTTTGAGTATTACGATTATCCGAATCAGATCCATCCCTATTATCCTGATTCCCCATCATATTATTAGGTTGGATTAATCCATTACAGGATGCGATAAGAAGCAAAAAAACAAAATACTTTTTCAAGAAGTAGTATTTTTGAATAAAAAGATGAAAATACGAGCAGCTGTATAACGTATAAAAATACGTTGCAATTTTCAAAAAATATTTCGAAAAAAGCAAATAGCCCACTAGAATTTTACCAAAATATCTCCTCTGTCCTAGCCCATTTGCGTCCAAAATCTAACATTTCTATTCACTTGAAAGAATAGTTTCAATACAATCTAAAAATTGTACATAATTTCCCAAAAAATCACGCATCATAGGTCATCTAGTAGTCACCCTATTCCTCCCACTCCTCCTGGCTATATCTACTCGTTAAGTTAACTGAACCAGCTTTTTTAACAATTAAATCATAAGTAGCATAGGCAGCTAATACAGACTTTCCAGAAAAAGCAATACCCACTTCTACTACTTCCTTTACATGAGGATGTTGTAATAGTTCAGTATGATAGGATTGGTCTTTGATTTGTTGTAATGCAAGCTTGCCTGAATTTTCTAATTCTTCCTCTTTGCGAACCTGCTTAAACTCCAATAAAATCGCCTTTGTATCTTCTTTGGGAATTAATAGCACATCATAACGGCCTAAGCCACTTTCTCGATTCGAGCGTATATAGTGGGTTATACCCAAACTGGCTAGCATGCCTAACACAAACCCATGGTAAAAACCTTCGGATGTTTTACTTTGTTTTGTATCAAAATAACTAACACTACGGCGTAAAAAATAGCTAAGCTGTTCTACAAAAGTTGGTACATCACCAACTACCAAATGTTTCAAAAAAGAATCATATTGACGCTTTCGTTCAAACTGACGAATGAACCATTCTTGAAAAAATGTGCTATAGAGTCGCCATATTTCATAATTAGGAACTTTTATCCTACAATCATATACATTCGTATAAGCGCTTAACTGGCTTGTTTCAAAAGTCAAATAGCCAGCAAACAATAAAAGGCTCCAAAAAGATGTATCATCTTTATCTAGGATATCAAAAGCAAGATGTTTGTTGATAGATATATCTAAGGATTCTCCTCGCATCAACTGCTCGAATTGTTCTTTGATATCCGAATGAGCAACAAGTATTTTTTGTTCGATTAAGTTATTATTACCCGTATTGACCCAATAGACATCAAATCGACCTTCCTCACTCAAACAATAAATAATAGACCAAGGATTATACATCACTAAATCTCCTACTCTATAACCATTATACCAACTTTTTACTTGATCCATACAAATAGGAAGATCTTGTTTGCTAAACAAATCTTGAACTTCTACTTCGCTCAAACCAAAATGGCTGCTATAACCTTGATCTAAAATGGTATAAGTTTTCAGGTTATTCAATCCAGATAGCATGCTATCCTTTGAAACACGCAATATGCCTGTTAAGACTCCTTTTTCCAAGTAATCATTATCTTTTAAAGCAGCACTAAAGAGATTGCGCATAAATGCAACCATAGCGTCTAAGTAATCTGAATTACCGTAAGCTTTATTAAGAGGCGTATCATATTCATCTATTAGAATATAAACCTTCTGGCCATGGTGTTGGTAAAGGCATTGACTGAGTAACTCTAAAGAAACTTCCAACTCTTGCTGATTGGCTTCCTTGTTGAGGATAGTATGTAATTGACCTAATTGTATTTCATTGATTTTATCGCTTTTTAGCAAATAAGCATATGAACTATAAACTCTCAAGATCAAACTATATACCGCATTATAAGCCCCTTGAAAACTATCCGCATTAACATCCTTAAAACTTAGCATAATAACTGGGTACTTACCTTGATGTTGATCAATGTATCTACCACCTTCTAACTTGCTAATCGCTAGATTATCAAATAGACCTTTTGTACTTACACCACTAACCTCTGAAGAAAAAAAATGTTGCAGCATAGACATATTCAGCGTCTTGCCCCAACGACGAGGACGGGCTATTAGCGTAACCTCATCACCACTTTTTAGGAAATCAGCAATCATGGCTGTTTTATCACAAAACAGATAATCGTTAGATACCAACTTATGAAAGTTACTAACTCCAATCGGTAATTTTTTCATGATGAGAAGAGTTAAGTATTATTTAGAAATAACGCACAGGTTAATTTATATTTTATTTAAACTAAACTAAACTAGTTTAGTTTAAACTAACTCAATTTAACTTAAACTAGTTTAGTTTAAACTTTTCTACTTCTGAACGTAAAGAATTTAAAAGATACTTCGAACAAAGCTTCCTCCTAGATACATTTTCGTCAAAATAAAGAAATAATTTTTCTAATAGATCTGACATCTCTTTGGTAAATGGTACCGTAATCTCCTTGACATACTTATTACTTACGGAAGAAGGAACTATATCCTCCGCCTGTCTAACTATATCATCACCCTTTTCTGTTATACTAGGAATAACTCTATTTTTTTTAAAACTAGACATAAGATTCTACCTCTTTTTTTAGATTTAGCATTTCAATTTTGGACTTTAAGTCATTCATTTCTATAACCCCTAGACCTTCAGATGAAGCTACTTTATATACTTTTCTATTGTAAACCCTAATCTGAGAAGGAACTAAGATATGTGTATAATCTTTAAAAAAGAGTTCTGCATCACTAATAGATTGATCCAAGTAATGAACTGAACAATTATTTAGTATGTAAAAAGTTTTTCGATTATTATTTTGGAACTGCGTATCTTCTAATAATCCATAAAGCTCTTCTATGACTTCAACATCATTTTGAGAAGGTGTAAATGGGATATATACAATATCAGAAATCAATAGCGCTGTTCTTAAACTCTTACTATCACTACCTTGTACATCGATTATTACAACATCATAATTTTTGGAATCTTCAATAACTGAATTTTTTAAATCATCTACCTGAATAGAAGAAAATATCTTAGGTTTATCTGAATGATACTCATTACGTCTAGATACCCACTTAGAGCAAGTTCTTTGACGTATATCGCAAGCTATAATCTTAACTTTTAGATTACTATGTACGAAAGAAACGGCCAGATTCTGAGTCAACGTCGACTTTCCAGAACCCCCTTTTACTTGTAAAAAAGCCACTATGATCCCTCTTTCCATATTTTAACAAAAAATATTAAACCAAACTAGTTTGGTTTAAACTAATTTAGTTTAGTTTAAACTAAAAACTAATATACAAGGTAATGCTATTCCTATAATTTCAATAACACCAACAACTACATTTAACTCATGTGACGCACAGTCCAGTAACCGTATTCTACTCTAGAATTGATCTTTTTTCCTACCCGTTCAAACCCAATTTCTCTTAGCGCACTTCCAACTAATTTAGTATTCAGTCTGATAGCAGTTCCAATAATATTCTGCAAATATCTAGGTATATCCGTAGCTGTCATAAATTTTCCTTCTCCTTTAGTAGCAGGGGAAAGATACTGTACGATCAACTCAGCCTCTGTAGACTTAGTAGTAAATTGATTAGAACGATCTGCCAATTCTAGCAATTCCGCTTTACTTAATTCACCACTACTCGCATCTAATTTGTACAAATGATAAGCCTGCTCCCATGCTCTCTCTAAAATATACTTTGCTTCATCATCTAAATATTCAATAGAATCTACCTCAAAACTAATCCATCTACTATGACCCAAATCTGATCGTAAAAACTCAACATCATTGATACTACCTAAAAAAGAAGCTATACGAGAAGCGGTTATTTCATCTTCTTGGTAAGGCAAACGGACGTTAACATAACGCTGTGACAACCAAGTTTTGATCACATGGGCATTAGAACGAAGTTGATGCAACTCATCTAAGTTTATAATGAAGTTCCTGATCAACGACTTCTGAGCATCCTTCTCATTACTAAGAATCGGATTGCTATTATAGTACCTTATAAGAGAAGGAGGCATAAAAACTCACAAAAATAACTCTTACCTATGTTTTCTTTTACAGAACATAAAATCAAGGCATGTTTATTAATTCCTTCAGGTTCAAAAACAGTACGAATAGCCCTAATCATCCACTTCTTAAGGTGCGTATACCAATAGCTAGAATGAATAGAAGTAGGATTTTTTAAATTAACGTAACTGGCCAAAATAGATATGTAATCTTTACTTAGATCTAAGATACTATCATCAAAAGACAAAAAATAGGACTCTATCGGATTAAAGCGTTCTACAAAAAAAGATTTTAATATGCAGTTAATTAGTCGCCCCTGAAGTAAGAATACTTCAGGGGCGACTAATTAGACAGACCCTTGCTAGAGAAGAATTCGTGAATCAAATAGAACCAATTTTTTGTACAAAATACCCATATCTTTTTAAATCACTATACATAATTCGCTCAAAACCAGCTTCTCTTAGCGCACTGCAGGAATGTTTTTCTTGTAATAAGGCGTAGATTATGGCTAATAGCACATAGAATAGCATTGAGTTTGTCTCCCAATATTCCTTTCAAGTAGTTAACCGCTAATTTACCATCAGATTTCATATGACCAATATGTGGTTCAATAGCAGATCTTCTTTTTAGTGCTTTTTTGAGACTAGGCGTTATACCTCTTTTAGAGCCGCTTATAAATATATTACATTGACTATTAGGTATATTATGACCTCTGTAACCCCTGTCTACGAAGACGTGTTTTACCTGAGTACCAGATAGTTTTTCTGCTTGTAATAAACTTCTATGCAAGGTATGTCCATCATATTCATTAGGATGTAAAGCTTCCGTTGATACAATCAAGCCTTGTTTATGGGTGAGCGTAAATTGCACCTTACAACCATACTCATAGGGATTTAAAGCCTTACCTTTACTTACGCAGTAAACAGCAGGTTCATGGATACTATAGACTTTATTTTTACTTTTTTTTGATTGGTTAATAATCCTTTTACTTATAGAAAGCAGATGTCTAAACTGGGTGCGTATTGCTTCATCACACGATTGTATAGAGCGTTCTACATCTCTTACCACCCGACCAAGATAGTTTTTTAATGTTTTAACGCCTTTGGCTAAACGTTTAAACTGTTTAGCATGTGCATAGCCATCTACTTTACGTTTGATAGCTGGCCCTAGACGTTGGTAGGTTTGACGGAGTTTAACGCCTGTTTTCTTAGCTATAGCCACTAGTTTTTGTCTAGCCTTATTAAGCAACGAAGAATCAGTTGGATAGCGAATATTTTTCTCCATTACAGTAGTGTCGGATATCACTTTTTCAAGTTCTTTTGGGCAGACTACTTTTTTTTTAATGGCTAATTGTATAGTCATCGATAAGATCTTATTAAGACCTTCTGCTCCCAATCTTTGACGCCAACGAGTTAATGAACTAGGGTGACAAGCTGCCTTAATCTGAAAATAATCATAGCCACAAAGGTATTGCCAATAAGGATTTTCTACCCATCTAGAAACTACTTGTTCATCAGAAACTTGGTACATATGACTGATAATGAGTAGACCTACAATCAAACGAATAGGTAAAGGAGGTTGACCGGGTCCATAGCTAAAGCTGCGGTCTAAATCTGATTCTAAGGATTGCCAAGGAATGGAATCAGCTAACTGAAATAAGGCGTGTTGGGGATTAAGAATCCCAGATAAGCGTTGCTCAAAAAGCCTACCACAAGAATGATTTATCCTCTTAGATTTCATCCCTATTTTGCAAGGTTTTATACAAAAAAACTCTAAAAATGGTTATTATATATAATATAATATACGGGTTTTTATATTCATAAACAAATAAATATATAATATTTCAGGGCCGACTAAATATCCACAATAAATTCGAAACAGCATGTATGCTAATAAGCAAGCCCAAGCTAGGCAAAAACCAAAATATACTGCACAATATTAATCCAAATAAAAAATGCTCACTTAACTTAGGTAATAGCGTTAGCTTTGTAAATAAAGGAAGGTGGTAGCCAATATGCATAAGGCTAAAAGATAACGAAGAAAGAAACGCTACTAAAGCATATAACTTCCAGCCATGATGGCGTGCCTCATATAGTATAAATCGGGCAATGAGTTCTTCGATCAACGGACTTACAAAGCAACCATCTAGTATATAATTCCAAAATTTAGTTTTTACAAAAAAGCCACATACAATAGAAATAATAGCTAGCATGCTGTACCTAAAATAGATTTTTTCATGTATACAATACAAATCAGGCAACCACTTTTTGTAAACAAACCCAAGTAAGGATAAATAGACAAGTGCACGCAATAAATAGGTAATCCGATATATATGGTTGCTTATGAATTCAGGATAATTAAGATGGTAGATCATAATACAACCCCGTGTAACTACCCCCCATACTATACAAGAAAATAATGCCAAAGCAAAGAAGGTGTATCGATCCCTTTTTATTTTTTTACTGAAAAAGAGACTCATAATGACTAGTATTGATAGAAATTGGGAATAATGAATATTTATGGACCTTAGCGGCCTACTCAATTATTTAATTGGCTTAATGTCATAAATAATCACTGGAAGCAAAATCTACAATGGATTAAGGAAGATATAAATACTTCCCCAAGGTTGGAATGCCTATTTAGAATTTATAAGTAAGCTGTAGTGATGAAAGATGCTTACCGTAATCACTATAGTTTCTCGTTCCATAGATCCCTTTGTTAATATTTACCCTATCACTAGAATTATCCTTTTTATCACCTTCCCCTTTATCACCTTGTTTCGTGCACCCAGAAAAGCTGATCAGTAGCTTTTTGCGTTGGATTTTAATTTGTTCTTCCATAGCAATTATTTTATTTTAAAATATAATTATCTAAACCAATTACCTAGTCCTAGGCGCTAGTACCAGTAGTTAGTTTAATAAAAAAAATGACTAAAACAAATTTATAAACCAGGATAGTATAGCACTATTTTTTAATGTAGTGCACACTACAAAGCATTACCATGGAGCGCCTAATTCAGAAGCAATCTTAAGCACCCCGTATAAATTGGAAATAGCATGTATGCTAATAAGGAAACCCAACCTAGGAAAAAACCAAAATATACTACAAAGGGCTAACCCAAATAAAAAATGTTCACTTAACTTGGGCAGTAGAATCGGCTGTGTCAATACAGAAGGATCAGGGGAAATATGCATAAGGCTAAAGGTTAAAGAAGAAAAAAACGCTACTAAAGCATATAACTTCCAGCCATGATGACGTGCTTCATATAGTATAAATCGGGCAATAAGTTCTTCAATAAATGGACTTACAAAACAACCATCTAGTATATAATTCCAAAATTTAGTTTTTACAAAAAAGCCACATACAATAGAAATAATAGCTAATATACTGTACCTAAGATAAATTTTTTTGTGCGTATCATACAAAACAGGCAAGCGCTTCTTATAGATATGGCCGAGTGTAAACAATAACAAAATGGCACGTATTAAATACTTAACACGATATAGTGGATAACCAGATAACCAAGTTGGGTAATCTACATATTTCCTGTGAGCGGCCACTAAAATGTCACAACTAAATAAGCATACCCCCCATACTATACAGGGAAATAATGCAAAACAAAAGAGCGCTCGCCATTCCTTTTTTATTATTCCCATAAAAACTAAGATTCGTAATAAAGTAATACTCGATATTGATAGAAAGGCAACAGTAATAAATAGCTTCTAACCCTAGTAAGACTATTCAATAGCTTAAGGAGGTGCATAGCCCTAAGGAAAATTAAAATATACAAGGAGAGATATTACTTCTCTCCTACCTTTAACTCGTTAAAACTTATAAGACAATTGTGATGCATACTGCTCAGAATGTCCATTAGGATTGCTTATCCCATAGGTACCTTGACCAGTACCTACCCTATCAGTAGAGTTACTTTTATCCGTCTTATCAGTATCATCTTTCGTGCACCCAGAAAAGCTGATCAGCAGCTTTTTGCGTTGGATTTCAATTTGTTCTTCCATAGCAATTATTTTATTTTAAAATATAATTATCTCAACCAATTACCTAGTCCTAGGCGCTAGTACCAGTAGTTAGTTTAATAAAAAAAATGACTAAAACAAATGTATAAACCAGGATAGTATAGCACTATTTTTTAATGCATTATTCATACTACCAGCATTACCATGGAGCGCCTAATTCAGAAGACATATTAAATATCAACATATTCTTCATGAAGTTAAAAAGTTAAAATACTATAGCTAGATTAGCATGAATAATACCTATTTTCCTGTAATGTCCATAACTGTTGATACAAACTGACCGGCTGGTGCATAAGTTGCTCATGTGTTCCTTGTTCAACAATTTTACCGTCATGTAACACAATAATCCGATCCATATGCTTAAGCGTTGACAAACGGTGGGCAATAGCAATCACAGTTTTTTGTTGTTGATCCAAGAGCCAGTGTAGACTATCTTGAATGAATTTTTCAGTTTTACTGTCCAGCGCAGACGTAGCCTCATCTAGTATAAGAATAGGTGCATTCTTTAAGATGGCACGTGCAATGGCCACACGTTGACGCTGTCCACCAGAAAGTTTAATCCCTCTTTCACCCACATAGGTAGCATACTGCTCCGGTAACGTACTGATAAAATCATGGATATGTGCTTTTTTACTGGCTTCTACCACTGCTTCATCTGTAGCATCTAGATTCCCATAACGGATGTTTTCCATAAGGGTACGATGAAATAGCGATATATCCTGCGGAATAACAGCAATCTGCTTTCTCAATGAATCTTTGGTAACCTGTTGAATATTTTGCCCATCGATCAGAATGGTACCCCGCTCATAGTGAAAATAACGTAAAAGTAGATGCACTAAAGAAGATTTCCCAGCTCCGGAATGGCCTACTACACCTATTTTTTCACCAGGTTTAATCGTGAGACTAAGATTTTCAAAAACAGGTTTTTGAGCCACATAATTAAAGTATATGTTTTTAAACTCCAGACCGGGATGTTTAATCTGTAGCGGCCTGGCATTACTGGCATCCACGCTTTTTTCAGAGCACCAAAGTACAGATAATGCACTTTTCAAATTACCCATAACGTGTGCAAAATCTTGTAAAGAAATGGTAATATGCAAAATTTCTTCAGAAGCCAGTAAAAGAATGCCAAATAATTGAGCAAAATCTCCTACCGTAATGCTACCTATCATTTTTAAATGCGTCATATACCATAGCAGGACTGTAAATAACAATAAACGCAACCCACCAGCTACCATCTTAATTTTAAAACTGTGTTGATAGACCCGCACCTGTTTCGGAATGCAATCATTAATAATATAGCAATCTAAAGATTTAAGTTCTTTAGCTTTGGTAACAAAAGCTAAAATATTTACCATATTACTAATATTATCCGCAATCATACCCATAACGGTATGTCTACTTTCTGTGACTGCACAGGAAAGCCGTTTTAAGGTTAAAGAAAATACATACATGCTATAGATAAAAACTATACTCCATACCAAAAAAAACAAACCGATTTTATAATTAATGAACATAAGCAGCGCTAGGTTAACCATACTTTTAAGTATGCGCAAACCTAGTCCACGGTGTAGACCATCCCATAATCTATCATAACCATCTACAATACCTTGCAATTTACTATGAATGGCTCCCGTAAGATTATTTTGAAAAAAGCTATAAACATGATGTTGTATATTGTCATAAGCATAAAGTAAAATAGCCCTTCTTACATAAGGCACTGCTTTACCTTCAGCAAAGTGGTTGATGCGCCAAACCAATTCTAACATGAACTGAGCAATTAAGAAAATTGCTATGGGAAGCGTCATACTGCGATAGGTAAAGGTGGGTAATAGCGTCATGGTATCTAAAAAAAGCTTCAGTGCATAGGTATATGCAAAAGGATAAAAACTAGCTGCAAGAGGCGCTATGCACATTACAAGATAGTACCATTTATAGGGTCGAATATGCCGCCAAAAAAAAGTAATAATTGATCGGTTTTGCATAGCATTAGGGGGCTTTATACCTGATGGTGCTTAAGAGATGCATATACCCCACTATCTACTAAGCCATGGTCTAAGATAAGAAATCCTTGTTCCATAAGCCCTAAGGCCCATGCCCTGACTAAAATATCATATTCAGTAGATGGATCTGCTAGCAAATTAGTGGCTAAAGCAATAGTTAACATTTGCTGATATGGTGCTGTAAGGTCTATCTGCTGGTTGGTTATCAAGTGGATAAGTCTATGCTTATCCTGTCTAACCCAATCAGGATAGATAAGCTTTAAGGAGGGTTGTTCTACTGCGTTAGGATTCGGTTGCATATAATTTAGTTTTAATTTGACGAAGTATTTGATTCCCTTGCGCACTTAATTCTAATAGATCATCTGATCTATGCATCAATCGGGTTCTTTGCGTAGGATCTAGCAACATAGCTGCAAGTGGTAAGGCAGCAGCAGTCCCATAAGGGTTCGTTCCACCAGTATAAGGCCTATGGCTTTTAGGAATAAATGTGCGCAAGAATTTTCTATGGAGTGGCGCAGTATCTATCAAATGGGCAACAAACTTATGTGTCCTTCCATGGTACATGATATGCGTGCAATGAGCATATCGAACCCGCTCTATAGTAGCTTCTGGACAATCCATAAAGCGAATCATAGAAGTAGCGTCATGCGCTATGGTTAACCTTGGCGTATAGTTTTCTGGAACGCTAATGGCTAAGGAGAGGCCTTGCTCATTAAATGTAACTAGTAACGCTACGTGTATATCTTTTGCTAAGGTAGTATACCTAACCTCTAGTCCATTATGCGTATGGTCCCAATAGATTGGTTTTTTGATATCATCTATCGGAATGGTTAGGCCTAGTAAGCTTTGGGAACTTGCTGTAGGTGCATAGATGGTAATTTTCTTTTTTTCATGGATGATCAGTCCAGTTTTGGGATCAAAAGCCCAGCCTTGTGCCAACTTTACATAAGCAGGCGCTGTGTGTAGGCGCAATCGATAAGCATCTGGCAGGGTGATTTGCTTCTTTTGCATTGTGTGCTTATAGCATACTTGCAAGCATTGTTGGTCTATGCTTATTTTGATGACCATATCTTTATTTTCGGCTTGTAAGACACCACCTTCAAACGTTGTACGAAATGGAAATGCTATATCTATGGCATCCGTTTTAAAAAAGTAGTTGTAAGCAGTTACCAAAGAAAGGGATTCCCAGGAATTGATAGATACTATGCCCCAACGTGCGTGTAATGAAGTAATGCGATCAATGGGATTACAAAATCCCCATGGAACACGATTGGCACAATAGTCTAATGCATATTTATAAAGCGCTGTGGAAGCCCCCTGGCTTTGAATAGCAGGGTCTACGAAGATATTAGTTGCCCACATAGCATTATGCCAACGTTGAAAAAGCATAATACCGCCTTTAATGCTATTAGCTATTTCGAGAATGGCTATATGCTTTGCTACCGCAATTGCTTGCTTAAAGCAAGCGATATCCTGGAGATTGCACGAAAGAAATCGTGCTTGAATATTGGCATCTATAAAATGATCGATCTCTGAGCGGAGTAGTGGCCTGACTATAAAACCCTGGTATTCCATAAGCTAACGTATTACTAAACAATGAATCGCCTTTAACGCATGAAAAATATGATAGAAGCTAGAAGGTTCAATCAACAAGCTATTTTTTGCAGCTAATTTTTTGAGGAAAAGATTTTGAACATGTGTAATAAACCCCAATGGGTCAAGTGTACCTGTAGCTGCACAATTTTCTATCACCGGCAAGCCCAAAGCCTTACGTAACAACATACAAATCAACAGTGCAAGTGGAAGTTGAGCAGAAACTGTATCTATGATTTCACAATCATATTGATTATCTAAGTCTGCACTCAATTGAAAGTGTACATTTTTAAGCAAAAATAATATTTCTGGAAAGAGCCTAGATACAATGGCTTTGATGTAGGGCAATTCTTTTACTAAGGCCTTCCCAATTGCACCAACACCCGAATCATTGGCATTGCTTTGATTGGTTTTTCCACACAATTGAATAGGTATGACGATAGCTTGTCCGTTGGCTAAGCCAATTAAATTGATACCTACTGTGGTATTTTCCTGTAAATAAAAGTCACGACACATTATGGGTATATTATTGTTTATAATCTTAATAGCCTTTATTAGTTAATATGCTAATAATTTTTATAACAATAAAATGTCCACTCCACCAATCGATGTCAACCTCTCTTGTAAAGAGGGTAAATTAAGGAAGTTATTGTAGCAAGCTGAAGCCGTTCCAATTAGAAAAAAGGTTTTCGGTTTACAACCCTCTACTAGTCCAATCACCGGCTAGCTGCTCCTGAGCAGCAGCAACAGGAGGAGGAACATCAACAGCAACGGCATCATGATCATTATCATCAGCAGCAGCAGCCATAACAACAGAAATAGCCCCTATACAAGCACCAACAAAATAGCCATAACCAGGACCAAAAAAAGTCATAGGGCCAAGGGCAGTACCACCAAAAACAGCACTAGTAGTCACAACAACAGCAGAACAAATAACCTGGCATGTAGGAGCAGCTAGTATATTTTGCCTAGCTCTAGCACCACATCCAGTAAACAAGATTAGGAACCCGACTAAAAAACGCTTCGTCATTACATTTAAAGACCGTTACAATAAAAATCAAGAAGTTTAGTAAAAGGTCCCCTCTCGTTTTCATAAAAGATTAGGATGGCGCTCATAACCACCATCCTTATTTTAGAAAATAAGGATAGCAAATAAACCAGTAAAAAAACCTTGAATCTTAAAGAAAAAAACCAAAAAGCTTGAACCAAACACAGAAGGGAAATAATATTTAAAATAAATGAGGTAAGAAGAGAGGGAGCGTACTCGCTCTATAAAAGAGATATTCCAGCCACACCTTCCGGTACGGCTACCTTGTTACAACTTAGCCCCAGTCGCTGGTCTAACACTAAACAGCTCCTTTTACGGCCACTGTCTTCAAGCTCTACCAACTCCCATGGCTTGATGGGCGGTGTGTACAAGGTCCGAGAACGTATTCACCGCGTCATTGCTGATACGCGATTACTAGCGATTCCAACTTCATGAGGTCGAATTGCAGACCTCAATCCGAACTGAGACATGCTTTTGAGATTTGCATCTTGTTACCAAGTAGCTTCCCTTTGTACATGCCATTGTAGTACGTGTGTAGCCCTGGGCATAAAGGCCATGATGACTTGACCTCGTCCTCTCCTTCCTCCCGCTTACACGGGCAGTCTACTTAAAGTCCCCACCATTACGTGCTGGCAATTAAGTAAAAGGGTTTCGCTCGTTATAGGACTTAACCCAACACCTCACGGCACGAGCTGACGACAGCCATGCAGCACCTTGTATTCCGTCCCGAAGGAACCCTCAATTTCTCAAGGTAGCAAAATACATTCTAGCCCAGGTAAGGTTCCTCGCGTATTATCGAATTAAACCACATACTCCACCGCTTGTGCGGACCCCCGTCAATTCCTTTGAGTTTCACCCTTGCGAGTATACTCCCCAGGTGGATCACTTAACGCTTTCGCTTAGACACACATGACGCATCATGTATATCGAGTGATCATCGTTTACGGCGTGGACTACCAGGGTATCTAATCCTGTTTGCTCCCCACGCTTTCGTGCCTCAGCGTCAGTCAAAGACCAGTAAGCTGCCTACGCTATTGGTATTCCTTATGATATCTAAGCATTTCACTACTACACCATAAATTCTGCTTACCTCTTCTTAACTCAAGCCTAATAGTATCAATCGCAGTTCTAGCGTTAAGCACTAGGATTTCACAACTGACTTAATAAGCCGCCTACGCACCCTTTAAACCCAATAAAACCGGATAACGCTTGCACCTCCCGTATTACCGCGGCTGCTGGCACGGAATTAGCCGGTGCTTATTCTTACAGTACTCTCAAGAGCCCCCGCAGGGGCTTTTTTGCTCCTGTACAAAAGCAGTTTACAACTCAGAGAGCCTTCATCCTGCACGCGGCATGGCTGGTTCAGGCTTGCGCCCATTGACCAATATTCCCTACTGCTGCCTCCCGTAGGAGTCTGGCCCGTATCTCAGTGCCAGTGTGGGGGACCTTCCACTAAGAACCCCTACCCATCGTAGCCTTGGTGAGCCATTACCTCTCCAACTAGCTAATAGGACGCACGCTCATTTTACACCGCCTGAGCTTTCATCTTTCTAGCATGCGCTAGTAAGATTATATGGGGTATTAATTCCCGTTTCCGGAGGCTATTCCCCAGTGTAAAGTAGATTGCATGCGCATTACGCACCCGTCCGCCGGTCGCCGGCAACACCGAAGTGTCCCGCTGCCCCTCGACTTGCATGTATGAGGCCTGCCGCTAGCGTTCATCCTGAGCCAGGATCAAACTCTTCTTTCTATATTTATTAACGTTATCCCTAATTATGAAACCAGGAATGATTTTCTTGAGTCACACACTTCCCTCTCACTCATATCTAAATGAGCCTCTTACCTACATCTATTTCAAAGAACTTAAAAGCTAACCCAGAACCAAATTTGCCGCCTCTTAATTTAGCTGCTCACCCGTTCTGATCAACTCTGATACAAAGGTACATACTTTTTTTTAATTTGCAATAAATCTTTCAGAAATAAAGAAGTAAAAACTTTTGTTTTTTTATAAAACACTTAATAATCAATTAATTAACCTTATATTTTTTGGTAGAACCAGGTATAGCTGCATTGAACTACCCAAAGGTAAAATGGATATAGTACCATAAAAACAGTATGCGCACCACAATCATTTTTAGGGTTTCAGTAGGCTGATTATATGCATTTTTTTAACTTATTTTGGAAACAGCGATATGTTATAATCAAGCAACCATTTGTAAATTGGAAGCACACCACTCTAATGTAGAGTAGCTCAGTTAAGATTAAACAAAAAGCAAGGCGCGGGTTAAGTGAACACTTCCCCCAACCCTTCTATGACTTGGTTAACATAATGCTATTGTAGCAGACTATATTATTTATTACAACGAATACCTCTATGGCAAAGAATCTAGTTATTGTTGAATCACCTGCAAAAGCCAAAACAATTGAGCGCTACCTAGGCAGTAACTATCAAGTAGCCTCCTCGAATGGTCATATCAGAGACCTTATTAAGGGCAATAACGCTATTAACGTGGAGCAAGGATTTTTGCCTATCTATGAAATCACTCCTGGCAAGGAACGTGTGGTACAACACCTAAAAAAACTGGCCAGTAGTTCTGACTGTGTATATTTAGCTAGTGACGACGACCGAGAAGGAGAATCTATTTCGTGGCATTTAAAAGAAGCCCTTGAGTTAAAAGATGAACAAGTGCAACGAATTGTTTTTAGAGAAATTACCAAAATGGCTGTTTTAAACGCATTGAAACAGCCACGTACCATCGATTTAGCCTTAGTCGATTCACAGCAAGCCAGGCGTGTTTTAGATAGGCTAGTAGGCTATGACTTATCGCCATTATTATGGAAAAAGATTAAACCAGGCCTTTCTGCAGGCCGCGTGCAATCCGTTGCGGTCAGAATGGTGGTAGAACGAGAAAGGGCTATTGACCGTTTTGTGTCGACTGCTCATTTTGCTGTATCTGCTTTTTTTATTTTACCAACAGGGCAATTGTTAAAAGCAGATGGTGCAGAGAAGTTTAAAACAGAAGAAGAGGCCTTTTCATTTTTAGAAAAATGTAAAGAGGCCCTTTTCTCGATTCAAGCATTAGATACCAAAGCATTAAAACGCTCCCCCTCTCCCCCTTTTACCACTTCTACCTTACAACAAGAGGCCAGTAGAAAGCTGGGGTACTCAGTGAACCGCACGATGGTACTGGCGCAACAACTTTATGAAACAGGTAAAATTTCTTACATGCGAACAGACTCTGTCAATCTTTCTCAAGAAGCCATTCAAAACATCTCAGAAATGGTCTCAACAACGTATGGAGCCGCCTATTTCCAAGCCAGAAAATATGCCACCAAATCATCTACTGCACAAGAAGCCCATGAAGCGATACGGCCTACTGATTTTTCATTAAAGGTAGCTAGTAGCCATAAAGATGAGCAACGGTTATATGAACTCATTTGGCGTCGAGCTATGGCTTCTCAAATGGCTGATGCACAGATAGAAAAAACCATAGCAACCATTCAAATTTCTACAACAGACCAACTACTAATTGCAACAGGAGAGGTATTAAAGTTTGAAGGCTTTCTAAAGGCATATGTACGTGATCAAGTAGATGAAGAAGCATCCGATGAGGCCAAAGCGATGTTGCCTCCCCTCCACATAGGCCAACCACTCACTTTGGACAAAATGTTGGCCAGAGAACGGTTCACCAATCCACCTGCTCGGTATACTGAGGCCACTTTGGTAAGAGACTTAGAAGACAAAGAAATCGGGCGTCCATCTACCTATGCACCCATCATTGCTACTATTCAGAAAAGGGGATATGTGAAGTTGGAATCTCGTGAAGGGGTTCCGCGTGGCTATCGGTTATTAACATTACAAAACAACCTGGTTCATACAGAAAAATTAACTGAAATCGTTCGTGCAGAGAAACAAAAACTTTTCCCAACCGATATGGCAGCGGTAGTCAATGACTTTTTAGTCAAACACTTTTCTGATGTAACCGACTATAATTTTACCGCACAGGTAGAAAAAGAGCTGGACAAAATTGCACAAGGAACCAAGATCTGGAATCAGATGTTAAGTGAATTTTACAGTGGTTTTTATCCTAAAGTGCAATCTACTGCTGGCATAGATCGATCCATGGTCAACTATACCAGATTTTTAGGGAAAGACCCCGTAACCAATGCTTCTTTAGTGGCTCGATTGGGTAAATATGGCCCATTGGTTCAGTTGGGCATTGAAGCAGATGGCCGTGAGGAAGCGCCTCGTTTTGCAGGGCTACGGGGCAATCAACGTATGGAAACCATTACATTAGAAGAGGCCTTGGAACTTTTTAAACTACCACGTGTAGTGGGAACATTTGAAGCACTACCACTTGCCATTAACATAGGCAGGTTTGGCCCATATATTAAACATGGAAACCTATTTTATTCGATACCTAAAACAGATGATCCATTTACAATTAATGAACCGAGTGCAATAGCGATTATTGAAGCCAAACGGAAAGCAGATGCTGAAAAGTTGATCAAAGCTTTTCCTGTAGATCCAACCATACAGATTTTACATGGAAGATGGGGGCCATATATCAAACATGGTAAAAAACATGCTCGGATTCCCAAAGATGTTTCAGACCCTACCTTGCTCAGTTTAGAAGAATGTATAGGCATTGTAGAAAATAATTTAAAATCAAAAAAAAGTAAAAAAACACCATAGCCTGCCAATAAAACAGTAACTTTGTCTTTTTAATGAATAATATCTTATATTGAGCTGTGTAGTAAGGCAAGGTGACTGATTGATGCTCAGGACATGCAAAAATAAATTTTATTTTTTCCACTATGAGACGTAATAACAACCGTACAACGATAATTACATTTTTTTTTGTCCTATCGTTAAGTTTTATTAGCAGCAACTGGGAATTTGCCTATTCAAAAGTAAATTATGAATCGGTTACTGCAAAAATTTCACGCAACTACCTTAGGTCTTTTCCCATTGTTTCGCTCGCTTCTACGCTACCATCTTCTAAGGTAAAGCAAAAGGCTATTCTACAAACGGATAAGATTAAGCTAGCACAAAGTACACAACGTAAAGTTGTGTTGCGCACCATATTTTCTGACGTTGATGCCAACGTTGCAGCAGAAAGCAAGGGCATATTGAACGATAATGTTTGGACAGATTTAATGCTTTTTTGTGGTGGATCTACCAATCCAGCGCATCACTTCCTCTCTCGCATTAACAGAACTACTACAGTACTAGGCGAATGTGCATTGGCTACACTTTTAGTAACCCCAACTAGTGATATTACCACACTATCCAACCGCCAGCGTACATTGCAGGTATTATTGGAAGACCCAGCCTGTTTAGCAGCTTTAAAGCAATCTTTGGAAGCCTATCGAAACGTAGAGCAAAGTTTACTTTCTTTATGGACCTATACAGATCCCCTCTATACCCATGCATATAGAGATTACATGGCCAAACGGTTCCTTTCAACTAATCCTACTACAAATAAAATAGCCAATAAGCTTAATATGCGGATTTTTTTTAGGAACCTTCTAGACATATATGGAGAATTTGTTGCCCTTCCCTTAGTAGGTCTATTCTGGTGCGAAGCCAGCCACTGGATGACTTGCATTTCAAAAGGTGGTTGGATGGAAGGCAACAGACGCGATACCTATGCTCCCTTCCCCTTCTTTGTCCCGATTATGTCGATTGCCTCTGTGGTCAATGCTTATAATCATACTGATGGCAAGCCCTTGCTTTTACCTTTTTTAGGTGTAGCAGCCACGCATGCAGCAGCTATATGGCGAGGTTATTGCGGAATAAAAAGTTATCAAGAATATAGTGCTGTTTTTTGCAACCTGGCCAGCCGTATGCGGGATGTTCAAATTTTTATGAAGACCATTCAACAACTAAGCAATATTGTAGCAGCTCACCAGGAGTTAGAAACCCATTACGGCCCCTCCTTAAGCGCGATAAGGGAACTATTGGCCAAACGCAAGGAACCAACTGAAATAGGCGTTATGGTCAGTAACCTTTTGGATATGAAGTTAGATAATTGGTCTTATATTCGTAGCAATAGTGGAAAGCTATTGGCTACATACAACTTATTTATAGAACACAAAGATTGTTTAAAGCCTGCTATGTATGCATTGGGTCAATTAGACAGCTTTATGGGTATAGCTACTTTGGTAAGAGAAGCCAAAGAAGCTTTTCCAGCACACTGTTACACCTTCACTAAGTTCTTAGATCGCTCTAAACAAAAAACACCATGCATACAGCTAGAGGCTATGTGGAATCCCATGCTTAATCCTGCAACGGTTGTAGACAACGAGGTAGACCTAGATGCCACAAAGACCCGTAATATGATTCTTTGTGGGCCCAATGCAGGTGGAAAATCCTCTTTCATTTCTGGTGTGGCCAGTAGTATATTGCTCAGTCAAACATTTGGCATTGCAGCCGCTAAAAGCGCGGTTATTACCCCTTTTAATAAGATCAATACCTATATTGAGCTCAGAGACGATATTGCATGTGGTGCTTCTCTGTTCATGGTAGAGGTAGCACGTATGCAGCGTTACATCCATATGCTTGAGCAGTCTAAACCAGATGAGTTTATTTTTACCATTGCGGATGAACCTTTTGCCCGCACCAACCCAGTTGAAGCTAGTGCTGCAGCATACAGCATACTGGCTTCTATAGCCCAATACAACAATGCGCTACATATTGTTTCCACACATTATCCTATTTTAATGAGCCTAACCAATAAGTTTAAAGACAGAGGAATTAGAAATTTTAAAGTTTTTATAGATGAGGCAGCTAATGAAAAACTACACTATACCTACAAAGTGGTCCCAGGCGAAGCAGATCAAGCTATTGCTTTAAAGATACTTGCACAAGAGGGGTATGATCCAGCATTGTTGAAACAAGCAGAAGATATTGTTCAAAGCCCACAAAAGTGGCCTTTACTCAATTACCTTCAAGAGAAAAACAAAAAGAAGCGTTAAATACAGATGGTCTTAAAAAGTTCTTTGAAGGGCCTCAAGGATATAGCGTATGAATTGTTAAGCTATGCAGGTGACCATACCATATGGCTATTAGAGGGTCCTATGGGATCAGGTAAAACCACGTTAGTCAAGGAACTTTGTAGGGCTCTGCAAACAGTTCATACTGTGAATAGTCCCACCTTTTCAATTATCAATGAATATGCAACGATAAATCATACGACTATTTACCATGTTGATTGCTACCGGCTGGATCATATAGATGATGCAATTGCGTTAGATTTTGAAAGTTATTTTGCATCTGGCTGCTATTGCTTTATAGAGTGGCCCTCAAAAATTAAAGCCATTTTGCCTCTGCATTATTTTTTAATTACTATAGAAATAGAAACAGCTTCCAGTAGAACGTTGATTTGTACGCGATATTAATATGATTATCTTGTATATAGCTATATAAGTTGGGGGCTTGATTTTTATCCACTTCCTTACCAAGAAAAAAAAATACAAAACCCTGGACCATTGACTAACTGCCACAATTCATTATTACATTTTTTACGCAACTTTCTAGGTATGCCCTTCTTTCTAATTTGCTGAGCTGTTCGCTTCCACTTTTGAACCTTTGAGTTTAAAAGCAACTCATGATTATTATCCTTGCTATCTTTTCGAGTTTCCAATTTTTCAACATTTAATGATGCGCATGACTGTTTGGAACTAGTGCTTTGAGTAGGTTTTGAACCTATTAAAGACTTCCACCTTCTAATAGGTGATGATACCAGTTTTAAGTCAGGCTTTTTTCCAGAATTAGTGTCTTTATGATCTCTTTGAAGTGAGGGTTTCCATGTTTTAACACTATTTAATGATGCGCATGATTGTTTGGAACTAGTGCTTTGGGTAAATTTTGAATCTATTAAAGACTTCCACCTTCTAATAGGTGATGATACCAGTTTTAAGTCAGACTTTTTTTCCGAATTAGTGTCTTTATCATCTCTTTGAAGTGAGAGTTTCCATGTTTTAACACTATTTAATGATGCGCATGACTGTTTGGAACTAGTGCTTTGGGTAAATTTTGAATCTAAGTCAGACTTTTTTCGCGATGAGGATCTAAATGTTTTAACACTTGAGGGCTGATTGAAATCATCCTCCGCTTTTTGAATTAGCCCACATCTTCTTTCCTCAAATTGCTTTACTTTATCCCAAAGCGATACAACAGGAGGTGAAGCACTACATCTACTTTCAGATTTGAAAAACATTTGTAGTTTCTTAGGAAAATACCTAGAAAACCTGTTAGAAGAAGTTAAAACTGAATTGCTAGATTGATGTATAATAGGACTTATACGTATAAATGCATAATCACAATCAGCTCTTTGAAGCAATTTGGGATCGGGACTATAGCTTGATACTACTACACCATACACCGGTTTATTATGGTTGATAGGGTTGATACGGATTAATTGCTCAGCATGCCATATATGCTCTGAACACATAAAGTTGTTCAGTTTATTTATTGGGTTATAATTATTAAATACAATACAAATGGCATCTATCTGCTCCTTAGTCAACCCAATTCCATGTGATAACACAATAGGAATAAAATCAGGGTATTCTATAGAAGTATAAATGATAACTTTATAGTTTGCTTGTAGGAAATGATGCATCAACTCTTTAAAACCATTAGGATCATATAAATTATCCCTCATTCCCTTTAATGACTCTTCATCTATATGGCCTACATCTATTCTAGGATAAAGCGTATCTAAAGGTCTAAAATTATGATCAAGAACCTTTATATACCCATCAGATATAATCAAATAATCAGCATTATATCTATTACTCAAGCTATTCAAACCATGCATAGATGTTTTCAGATATTTTATCATGGCTTTTTCTAAGCCTTCCCTTCCTTTTTGAAATAAACGAGCAAATTCAACACAGCATAATTTTAGATATTCCTGTTGTAGGTGATTAACTACTTCAATACTGCTACCATCTTGATCTGTTGAGAGACGATTTATAGGTAACCCTCTACGCAACATAACGCATTGCATAAACTGAGTGATACCTATCAACAAAAAAACAAACCCTTTTATATATTCTCTACACATTAGCTAGACCAGTTTAAAGATGAAAATTAGGTTAGCCCAAATGAAAGCCACCCCTTGCTAGGAAATATGAAATAAATTATACAAAAGCAAAAATGGACGTATTTAAACAATCTGTATAATGAAAATTATACCATCAACCTATCACAACAGCCTCATTTTATGTAAAAAAAGCATCTGTCCTTGCGATGGCGCGGGCTTAAGAGATAAATATTATTGACTATTAAATAGAACAGCATTTTTTACATGGAGTATTGGTATACGCAGCACTTATAGCCACCGATAAAAGATTTGGCGCGCAGTAAAGGCAATGAAACTATTGTTCAGCGGGAAAAAGATATCAATTCAGCTATTTACTATAGGGCCAGACTTTTTAGCGAAGGAGATAAGGGGCGCAGCCATAGGCGTGAATAGATACAAAAAAATACTTTTATGTTTAATAAACAGCAATATTTATGTATTAAATTGACGATATTGAGTGCACACTTCCAGTTGAACAGATAGGTGTAACACAATTCCTTGATTCCTTTGCAAAAAATGCTTATAATTGGGGTCCTAATATGCATTAGGAGATTACAATCATTATATATATGACTATAGATATAGATTTTATTTCACTAAATAAAACAGATTTTTTAAAAAAATTTGATTGGAACAAGCACCCTTGGTTTGATCACTCTTCTGATTAATTTTATATTTAACCCTGATTATTAGCATAATAATTTATCCCACACCTATATCGTACAATATACCCTTATTTTCTCTGTTGGTATAGTTGAATCTAGTTATTTATTTACATTTTTATGAGCGTTCTTAATATTCCTCTGCTGATGGTAGGGGGTTTTTTGTTGTTAACCTTAGGTATTGGTGTTTTCTTTACCAGAATTTCGACTTCGTTTCGAGAATATGTTCTGGGGGATCAAGCATTGAATACGGCACCTTTGATTGGTACGTTATTGGCGTTAATCTATGGAGGAGGAAGATTAATGATTGGTGTAGAGCAGATCCATAATTTTGGGATTTTATGGGTGATTTTCATGCTTTTGAGCAGTTTTTTACCCTACTGGGTCATCAGTTGGCTGGCTTTACATATGAGGCCATTTATGCGCAACCTATCTATGTCAGAGAGTATCAGCCGTGTATATGGCCAGTATCCCAGAATTGTGGCAAGCCTATCCAATATTTGTTTTTCCATTGTAACCATTGCCATTCAAGTTAATGTGATGTCCCGATCTATTGGTATGTGCATAGATTGGGTGCATCCCAGTATGATCACGCTGTTTGTTAGCTTAATTTTGTTTTTCTATTCCCGTATCGGGGGTATTCGCATCATTACTTTTACAGATATCACACAAACCTTTGTCTTTTTTCTGATCATTCCATTTCTAGCTTTCTCGATATTTGAGGCAACTGGCAAGCCAGAAATCCTCGCTTTTTCAGCCACACAAGAAAATTTTCAGTTTGATAAGTTGTTTCAGGTTGAACCCAAAAAATTGACTATTTTGACACTTTTCCTCTCTAGTCTAGTGGCCGGTATCAATCCTCCGACTATACAGAAAATTTATATGTCGGCCAATTGTTTGCAGGCCAGTATGGTTTTCTTCTTTGCTAGTTTTTTAAGTTTGTTTGTAAGTTTTTTTATAATCTTACTTGGACTTTATACTTATGTAGCTGCTCCCGATTTATTGGTAGAAGGAGTTTGGAGTTATATAATGGCCCATATTTCGCCCATCTGTAAAGGGTTTGTGGTTATGAGTTTGTTAACGATGGCTATGTCTACAGCTGATGCTTACCTAAATAGCTGTTCGGTTATGTTTAGTAATGATATCGTGTGTAGTATTATGAATAAAAAGTCGGTGCCTTACCATCGTCAGCTTCGATGGGCTAGGCTAACTGCTTTATGTATAGGTATCATTACGATCCTACTCAGTTTATACTGCAGCGATTTGTTTGTCTTGTTACAGTTGCGTTTTGATTGCTTCATACCAATCGTAACGGCTCCTTTTATCTTAGCAGTTTTAGGGTTTAGAGGTAGCTCACGTAGTGCGTTGATAGGCATGGCTACAGGGATGTTGACTATTTTGGCTTGGAATAAATGGATAGAGCCAGTTACCGCTATGAATGGTGCTTTTATGGCTATGTTGGCCAATGGACTCGTTATGGTGGTGGTCCATTATTTGCTTCCTAAAGGAAAAAAATAAAGGCAAGGTGGTAGTTGTGAATATTACAGCGGGCTTGCGACTATTTCAAATACTGCTTTTGTCCTCTGGGTTACTTTAAAACGTTCATCTATTCGGTGGCCTACTACCCATATGATCTGATCATTACTGGTAACCACTGGTATCTTCTGTTTAATGGCCATTGGTATTTTAAGATCGATCAATAAATCGCTAACTTTTTTACGCCCTTGCATGCCAATGGGATGGAAAACATCTCCAGCTTTCCATGGACGTATGATTAGTGGAAACTGTAACCTATGGTAATCAAATGCACCGATCATTGCTGTTTTTTTGAGCACATAGTCGGCGCTATCGTAAACTTGAATAGCTAAAACGTGGCCGCCATATATGATGGATCGTCTGGTATCCGAAATGGTTGCTTGGTGAAGACATGAGCTACTTTTTTTGATAATCAGCCAATTTTTTCTATCTACATAGAGCGTATAGTCTGTTGTATCGATCCGTTTTCCACTATTCATAGGGGCTGTGATCAGCTTTTTAATTTGCTGAAAGGTAAAGCCATAAGGGCGCAATAGCTCAAATGCGATAGTAGCAGCCCATGGCTGATGGATGATCCGGTGGATGGCTAGGTAATGGATGCCATCTTTAAAAGTGCTTAGCTCTTTTTTAATCTGAGCCAGATGATGGTCAAAGAAGGCACCTGTCTCTTTTAATTTTGTAGCTGTTTCCCACGTAGTTGCTTCAAAGTTTGGATTGACTTGATGCAAAAGGGGAATGATTTTGTTACGTATAAAATTTCTTTGATAGTGGTTGCATCTATTGGAGCTGTCTTCATGCCAATGGAGTTTTTCTTGTTGTGCGTAATCTATTATTGCCTTTTTTCTAGCAAACAACAAAGGGCGTATAACCTGTCCATATATGGGTTGTATACCATAAAACCCCTTAATACCTGTTCCTTTAATAAAGTTTAATAGAATCGTTTCAGTAGCATCATCCCAGTGGTGTGCAGTGGCGATGCGATGCCATCCCTCTTGTTGCAGCAGCTTATGGAAAAATTGATAGCGCAAGCTTCTAGCAGCCATTTGTATGGAAATTTTTTGGCTGGATGCAAAGGTGGCAGTATCAAATCGGGTACTATAAAAAGGCACCTGATAGGATGCCGCTAACTCTTCTACAAATGCGGTTGCAGCCTCTGCTTCTGCACCACGTAGGTTGAAATTACAATGGGCTATGGCAAAAGGCAGGCCTGCTTTTTTAAAAAGATGCGCCAGTACCACAGAATCTACGCCACCGCTGACCGCTAAAAGGGTGGTTTGGTCGCTATCTGCAATCAACTGATGGCGTTGTAGAAAGGATAAAAAAGATGTTAACATTGGTGTAAAGTAAGGAATTTGTATGTTACCTTTGGCTTGATAAAGAAGTATGCCATATAAGTTCCTTATAGTTGCTAAATTATATGTAAATTTATTCTAAATTTAATGAATATGCATCCTGTTCTAGCTATTCAAAGTAGTATGAGATTATTTTTAATTTGTTATATAAAAGCATATGGCAGAGTTCATTAGGATGCCTAAAATGAGTGATACCATGCAGCAAGGTATCATAAGCCGTTGGGTAAAGCAGGTGGGAGATAAGGTGGCGGCCGGGGATATACTTGCTGAAGTAGAGACTGACAAGGCTACTATGGAGTTGGAAGCCTATGATGATGGTACACTGCTCTATATAGGTGTAGCTGAAAAATCAGCGGTACAGGTGCATGATATTATTGCTATTATAGGAGAAGCGGGAGAAGATATTAATGCTTTGCTGGCCAGTATTGCTTCTGCAAGTGGGGCTGCTGATTCGGCTGTTTCTACTGATTCTGTAGATGAGGTTGCTGGTCCGGGTGCTGCTATAAATGAGGCTACCGGTGCTGCTGTCGCACTGCCACCTGCTGAGCCGCTTCCCTCTTCAGATCGGTTTTTTGCTTCGCCACTAGCAAAAAAAATAGCTAAGGAAAAAGGATATGACCTCACGCAGATTCAAGGTTCTGGTGAAGCAGGACGGGTGGTTAAAAAGGATGTGATGCAATTTGTTCCCAGTCCTTTGGATCAAACTTGGATGGGTGGACAGCCTACTGGACCATCGCATCAAGATTTCTCTATTTCTGCTATGCGTCAGACCATAGCCAATGTGCTGACAGACAGCAAAATGAATATTCCACATTTCTACTTAACCATTGGCATCAATATGAATAAAGCTGTTGCATTACGTGCAGAGCTGAACCACCATACAGAGACCAAAATTTCCATTAATGATATGATTATTAAAGCTACTGCTTTAGCCCTCACCCAACATCCCAAACTAAATGCTGCATGGTTAATCGATAAGATTAGACAGTATCAACATGTTCATATCGGTATCGCAGTAGCGGTAGAAGAAGGTTTAGTCGTGCCTGTTGTTCGTTTTGCAGACCAAAAACCACTCGTATCCATTAGTAAAGAAGTCAAAAGACTATCTGACCAATCCCAAAAGCTAACTGCTAAAGATTATATAGGGGCTACCTTTACCATTTCCAATCTAGGTATGTTGGGTATAACCTCTTTTTCCGCTATTATCAACCCACCAGCGGCTTGTATTTTAGCGGTTGGTGCGGTGCAGCAAATACCTATTGTTCAAGACAATCAAATTATTCCTGCGCATATGTTACAAGTTACCTTATCTTGTGACCATCGTGTTGTAGATGGCGCAGTAGGGGCATCCTTTTTGTCCACTTTAAAAGCGTTGTTGGAAGAACCACTGCGTCTATTGTTATAAACCTTTAGCCCATACCAATTATATGACCCAAGTGAAGTCGACCACTGTTTTAGCGATGATCCATCATGGAGAAGTAGTCATTGGTGCAGATGGCCAGGCTACATTTGGCCATACTGTTGCCAAGCAGCATGTTAAGAAGGTAAGAAAGCTTTTTGGCGGAAAGATTTTAGCCGGTTTTGCTGGTTCTACAGCTGATGCATTTACCTTGTTAGAGCGCTTTGAAGAAAAGCTGCAAAGCTATCATGGCAACATGAAACGGTCAGCCATTGAATTGGCTAAGGATTGGCGTACAGATCGCATGCTCAAGCGGTTAGAAGCGATGTTAATAGTAGCCAATCGAGAAGCATTGTTAATCGTTAGTGGTACAGGTGATGTATTGGAACCAGATTATCCCTTAGCAGCTATTGGATCTGGCAGCATGTATGCACAATCTGCTGCCATAGCTTTGATGAAACATGCGCCTCATTTAACCGCTATGGAAATGGTTCGAGAAAGCTTGACCATAACAGCAGATACTTGTATTTATACCAACCACAATTTTGTATTTGAAACTTTGCAAAATCAGGATGATGTAACCGTCTGATGCGCTCAGCTTATAAAAAAATGGATTTACCAAAAAATTTGTATACAGCTTCCATTGTATGCCATTATTTTCCTGACTTATCACCCACTCAAATAGCTCTTTTTGACCGTTTAGGTGCTATATATGCCGATTGGAATGCCACCATCAATTTGATATCTCGCAAAGATATAGACCATCTTTACCTCCACCATGTCTTGCATTCCTTGGCTATTGCTAAGGTTATTACTTTTACTGCCCATACTAGGATTTTAGATTTTGGCACAGGAGGAGGCTTCCCTGGTATTCCTTTGGCCATCGCCTTGCCAGAGGTGGATTTTCATTTAGTGGATGCTACATTAAAAAAGATACAAGCAGTAGAAGCAATCGCAGACACACTTGGATTAAAGAATATTAGGGTTTCTTGGGCAAGGGGAGAACGCATAAAAGGAGTCTATGATTTTATAGTGGGCAGGGGCGTTACCAATCTAAACTTGTTTTATAGTTGGGTAAAAGATAAAATAGCTCTAAAAAGTAAAAATAGTTTGCCTAATGGCATCCTCTATCTCAAGGGAGCGCCATTTGAGACCCTTCCATTATCTATGGATCTATATCCAATCAAGCGGTATTTTACCGAGCCCTTTTTTAGAGAAAAGTATTTGGTGCATGCTTATGGTATGTAAATGTATCTCACCTAAAAGAAAACTTTATGCCTGCAGCTGTCTCTTGTACAGCTGCTTCTCCACATAAACAATCTGTTTCATCACCTACCAATGACTGGTAGATTAGATCCGCAATGGTTGCCATACCTTCCAACTTATCTGGAAGGGGCGCCGTAACATAGAGTCGTGATTCGGCCCTTGTAAAAGCTACATAGAGTAAATTGAGGCTATCTAGATGTATTTGCATCTGCTCTAGGTAATAGTCTTTTGCATAATGGGTTTCTTTTAAATCTGTGCCATAGCTGATGGGCCATATAGGGAAATATGCGGGTTGTGGATGGTGTACGCTCCATAATATGGGACCATTCTGTGCTGAATGGTCCAACCCCCAACTACAAAAGGGCATGATGACTACCTTAAATGCCAATCCTTTAGATTGATGAATGGTCATTACCTTGATCACATCTTCCTGATCACTTGTGGGTAACTTTATCGCTCGACCTTTTTTTTCCCACCAAACTAAAAATGCCTCTATAGAAGGAGATTCTGTAAGAAAAAAATTTAAAACTACACTCTGAAAAAAAGCCAACACATCGCCAAAGTCATGCGGAATTTCAAATAAACAGGCAATCAATAACTCCACACAGGTATAGACAGATAGCTGTTTTAAAAAATCCTTTTGGGCCCAAAATGACCCAGGAAAGCGCTTTTGTATCCCACCATCTACGGCTGCACAATATCTAGCATGGTGCCCCATAGCGGATGGGTAACAACTATCATATGCCTCTATCCAGGCAACTGTATTGATCAGATCATCTTCATTGCTAAGATAGTATAATGCATGTATCAATACCTTTATGGCTATATGGCTGCCTAAAGAATGGGCCTGGTCCGATACTACCTTATAGGGGACAGCAGTATGCAAACTGGTTAGCAAAATAGCTTCGCTATTATTCCGAACCAATACAACGATATCCTTTGCTGGAATGGCCGCTTTTGCCAACTGTTCTAGTGTAGATATAAAGGCTTTTTGTGCATTTATTTTCCAATCAGTAGGATGGTTTGCTGTTGTATCAGAACGGAGCAAAAATAGTTCTACACAACCTCCTTTCTTAGGATTGGTTTGTTGTGCTACGTCGTCATAGGCCCGTCGCATTTGGGCCAACTCATAGGGCAGTGGATCCATAGCGGGAACATTAGATGCGAGATAATCAACCAGTTGACCTGCAGCTCTCTTAAAGAAATAATTGTTAAATAACACAATAACTTCACAACTTCGCCTATTGGTTGTTAAACCATGCAGGGTGCTTTCTTTAAAGGTTGCTGCCACTTGATGGTTCAAAAGCTTCCAATTACTTCCACGCCAACGGTAAATAGATTGTTTGACATCTCCTACTAATAAACTAGAATAGCCTTCTGCAAGGCTATTGCGTAATAATGGCTGAATATTCATCCATTGAAAAAGAGAAAGGTCTTGAAATTCATCTATGAGAAAATGATGAAATTGATGGCCTATTTTTTCATATAGATAGGGTGTATCGTTTCCCTGAATGGCTTGATACAGTAAGGCGGCAATATCTGACATAAACAAAAGATGCTTTCTAGATCTATATTGCGCCAATCCTATAAGCAATGCGCCAATCATACCAAAGGCATAAGTAAAACGGCTTCCCACGATAGCAGTTCTGTAGGCTAAGCCCTCTGCTTCATATAAGGTTACCGCCTCCATCAGCAAAGGATGGAGTAAATGCGCTACTACCTTAGCGATATGGCCGGATGTATTGGTTTTTTGTTTGGGATACCAACTGGTCAGATCGCTGCTTCCTATAACAGCCCGTTTGGTCGGTCTCAAATCTTTTTTGCTGGCTAATTTTAAAAAATAGCCTATTACTCCTTTGGTACCATAGGTAAAATCTGCTGGTGTAAGGCCCTCCTGTTGGACTATATTTAAAGCAGTTTGGCCTATTGCCTGCATCCTTTCTTCAAAGGAGCGCACCACTGCTTGTGTTTCTAATAAGCAGTGGGGCCATGCCTCCTGCAAAACGGTTAATAGTGCGCTTTCATGTAGCTTAAAGGATTCATCAAAAAGCGCTTTACCCAACTCCTGAATGTGACTTTTGATATTCCAATTTTTACCAGCCAATAGTTTGGTAAGTGCAAAATCCACCATCCACTGTTGAAGCAGTGGATCATCCAAGGTAGTCAATGTATCTACGGTTTCTTGCAAAGCGAGTGGTTCATCCATTTCAATAGCAAAATGGTGCTGTAATCCCATCTCTTTAGAAAAGGATTGAATGATCTTATAAAAGAAACTATCGATGGTGACTACTGACAAATCGCCATACTGATAGACCATCATGGATAGTACTTCCTTGCTGCGCAGCTGTAGTTGCTCAGGTGTCCATCCTGCTTGGCATAGCGTTTCTTGTAAATCAGTTGCTTCCCCAATGGATAGGCTGTGTAAATAGTCCAGCATCCGCTGTTTCATTTCTTGGGTTGCACGATTGGTAAAGGTTACCGCCAAGATATGCTTAAAAGCATCTGGATAACGTAAGGCCCATTGAATATAACGGGTTACCAATATATGGGTTTTGCCAGAACCTGCAGAAGCACGATAGATCAATAACTCAGCCATAAGATACATTGGTTAGCCCTACGCTTTGCTCATCGGAACATCTACATAACGCAAAGTAGTGAGCTGAACCTTTCTAGAATAAACCAATTTACATGAAAAACCATACTCTAACAGTCGGTTGCTAAAATCGTAATAGGGCCTCAAAACAACTTGAAGCGTTATACCTGATTGGAGCACCCAATCCCTATATATAGATAAAAATAAAAGACTTCTGATAGGTTCATAGTAGATCGCCTTATGATTTTCTATACGCATAGATTGATAGAGCAGATGGCCCATATTTTCAGAAGAAAAATGATATCCATACCAATAACTCAGTGATACGCCCAGAAAATTCATGCGCCAGTCGATCGTATGCAGTTGCCCCCACCCTGCTTTAAAAGGTCGATCTATTTCTTTTACATATTTATTGAATAATAGATAACTAGCCCCGTAAATGGGGCCGCTAAAGCTATTGGGCAAACGCAAGGAAAGACCACCCGCACCACACCATAGACTATAATCTTTTACCGAAATGCCCTGGCCACCTAAATGATAAACAGCTAGTTGAAAGGGTATGGTACAGCTTATCTTTTGGCTTGAATGGTCCTGGCACCATGCTCCATCCAAATACAATGTAAAAGTTTCTGGTTGGTTATCTTGCTTAGCTAGTAACGTGCGCCAATTGAGCCAACCTGATAGATAGCTTTTATGTTTTGCTAGTTTAAAATGGAATCCCTCCATAAAAGGCTTACGTCTTACATAGAGGGGCTCTAATAAGGTAGGAGGATAGTCTTGTAGATCAAAAATACCCAATACACAACTAGTTTGTTTGTGGCTATAATAGATGGATAGCGCAGGCCTAATACCAAACCATGGTTGCATATGGCCAAAGTGTTTCTCCCAGATGAGCCCCAAGTTAAGCCCTATCTCTTCAGCCATTAAAAAGGTTAAACCAGGCAGAAAATGAAACCCAAACAAGGTCTCCCCTTCCATAATTTTATTGAAATACTCTGTATTGTCTATAAAGCTCTGGCCATTTATGGTGCACAGCAGCTTAGCTGAATAGTTGCTGGCTAAGGGAGGTGGCTCGCTACCATCACAAATAGCTGATGGTTTACTATATGCAAAAAGGGGCAAGAAAGAAACAAGCCCCAGAAGCAATAACCTTAGGTATGCAAACCATGCTTTTTGACCCAGCAAAAAATGCATCACCATGCCCTATTGTAACGAACGCATGCCATCAAACTGAAGCCTACACATATTTGCATAGAGCGGGCTAATCTTTAAAAGCGTCTCATGGGATCCACTTGCGATTATTTTACCACCATTAAATACCAGCACCCGATCCATCGCAGCCAAAACCGCCAATCTATGCGCAATCACAATAGTTGTTTTATTAGCCATAATCCTAGAGAGGCTTTCTTGAATTTCAGTTTCAGTAACAGCATCTAATGCAGAAGTCGCCTCATCTAATATTAAAATAGGGGCATCTTTTAATACAGCACGTGCAATAGCAATGCGTTGGCGCTGTCCACCTGAAAGCTTTGATCCTCTTTCACCCACCAATGTATGATATCCTTGTGCCAAACCCATAATAAAGCTATGACAGTTTGCCTTTTTGGCAGCGGCAACAACTTCCTCATCGGTTGCATTTTTGCGACCATAACGAATATTTTCTAAAATACTATCATGGAAAAGCACCGTGTCTTGAGGTATAAGGGAAATAGCCGCACGCAATGATTCTTGCGTAACAGTGGATATATCTTGACCATCAATGGTAATCACCCCTTTATTCAAATCAAAAAACCTTAACAATAGATTAATAAAAGTAGTTTTACCACTACCAGATAAGCCAACCAAACCTACCTTTTCACCAGCTGCTATATCAATGCTTTGATCTTCAAATATAGGCTTATCGGGCACATAAGCAAAGGAGACATCTTTAAAGGCAATAGAGGCAGATTGGCAGGTAAGCACAGCCGCATCAGGGGCATCCAAAACAGCATGTTGTCTTTGTAATAATTTTAAAGCCTGTTGGCAATAGCCAACTTCTTCAAAAAAATCAGGAAACTCTGCCACAGAAACCCAAACCAAGTTGCAAATATTATTGCCCGCATAAAAAATGTAGGTGACTTCAGAAATAGAAAGCTTACCAAGCTGCCAATAATAGATCATATAAGCAAGCATGCCTACACCCATAAAGCCAATAGAAAGACCACTAATGATAAAATGGAGCTGCATAATAAGCTTTAAAGCTGATTCATGTGCACGTTTTTCTCTTGCTTGTGGAACCAATAAATGGGTGGTTTCTTGATTTTTTCGTGCAAAAAGCTTAATGCTTAAGATATTGGTAAAGCCATCTACAATGCTTCCAGATAAACGACTACCTTTTTCTGCATGCATTGCTACACGATGACGACACTTTTTTGAATAGACAAGATAAGTGGTCGTATGCAATATCAACCAAGCCATTAACATCGCACCAAAAGTAGGCTGTATATAGGCAAAAGAAAAGACACCCGCCAACATGGTGCAAAATGTAGGCAAAAATGATGAAATGATAATCATCATGATCTGACTGATGCCATCTGTTAAGTCGTTGACCCGTTTTACCAAATCACCAGAAAAATGCTCTGTAAAAAACTGATAAGAATGACCTTGCAGATACTGTACAATCCAGATACGTATTTTTGCCTCAAAAGCAGGAATCGTCCTAAGCTTCATGTAGTCAAATAAACGAAAAAAAAGCTCTATGAGGACAATTACACCCAATAAAGCGATCAGTGGACAACCCAGCTTGATCCAAACAGCTGTTCTATCGTCGGCTAATGCTGTAAGTTGTGTGACCAATACCTTAAAGGCATAAGGAACTACTAAATTATCCAACACAAAGCACATGCGCAAACAAGCCATAGCAAGGAAATGCCATTTGTATTGGCCTACAAAGTGCCAGATAAAAGTTTTTAGATTTTTAGTAATGGATTGCATGAGTGGAAAAGTGTAAAGAGGCTACACAATTACATTAAGGTAAATATCTATCTAGGGATGCCTGAATTTGGCTAATCGGTACATTGCCAACCAAACGATCTACTTGTTGACCTTCATGAAAAAACAACATAGTAGGTATGGTAGTAATGAAATACTTAGAAGGTGCTTGGCTATTTTCGCTGATATTCAGCTTAGTGACATATACTTTCCCTTTATACAGAGCAGCAATCTGCTCTATAACGGGAGCAAGCTTTAAGCAAGGCCCACACCAAGGTGCCCAAAAGTCTACCAAAACAAGTTTATGCTGGCCAATAGCCTCATCAAACTGCACATCTGTAATCTCTATAACGTTTTGATCCATAGTTTAAAATAGTTTTATACCAAACATTAGCCTTTTCGCGAAACTGCTACCGCTACCAAAAGCCTAAGCGTTTTTCCACAGAAGGCCATACCCCGGAAGTTTGATTGAAAATTTCAAGCACCCTCCCATAATATACAAAGATCTATAAGGAAATGGATCTATGCAAGTGCAGGTCTAATAGCCTCCTTCGAAACTCGATTGCGAAATAGCCATTTTGGTGCCGAACGAGGTCTCATAGCATTAACATAAATGCCTGCCAACCATCAACATATAATCAAATGCCTCTTGGTATTCATTTTTAATTTTACCCTCTAATATAGCCTCTTTAACAGCCTCTTTAATAAGGCCTACCTGAGCAGATGGTTTGAGTGCAAATGTTTCCATAATAACCGCACCGGTAATAACGGGTTGAAAATTTCTAATTTTATCACGTGCCTCTACTTCCAACACCCGCTTATGCACCTTATCCAGGTTAGACAAATATTGCTGCACCTTTATTTCATTTTTAGAGGTAATATCAGCCCTACACAACAAAAACAAATCCTCTAAATCATCTCCAACCTCATATAAAAGTCGGCGTATAGCAGTATCCGTAACCTCCTTTGCCAAGGCTATAGGGCGTAAATGCAATCTAACCAATTTTTGTACATAGCCCAGTACCTCCTTGCTGACGGGAAATCGCATTCTTTTAAATAGCCTAGGCAACATTCTAGCGCCCAGATCTTCGTGACCATGAAAAGAAAAACCATGTACAGGATCAAATTGTTTAGTCAACGGCTTGGCAATATCATGAAAAATAGCTGCCCAACGAAGCCATAGTTTTGTAGAATGCTGTACCAGGTTGTCCAACACAGCAAGTGTATGAAGAAAATTATCTTTATGGGAATGGCATCCAATTTGTTCTTTCCCTGAAAGCTTTTGCAATTCTGGTAGTACAATGGATAGCAGATTGGCATCGAATAAAAGTTTAAATCCATAAGCAGGCCTATCGGTAGCCATCATTTTATGTAACTCTTCGGAGATACGTTCCTGCGCCACAATACCCAATCGATCGCCAGCAGCCGTCATGGCGGCGCGTGTTTCTGGTGTGATGGTAAAATGCAACTGAGCCGCCAAGCGAATGGCACGCATGATGCGCAAAGGGTCATCGGAAAAGGTTTGCCTGGGATCACAAGGGGTTCTAATCAGCCGATCTACCAAGTCTTGCTGTCCGTTAAAGGGATCTAATAACTGACCATATGTTGCTTTATTTAGGGAAATAGCCATTGCATTAATGGTAAAATCCCGGCGCATTTGATCATCAGAGAGTGTACCAGTGGATACACTGGGATTGCGAGAATCCAACAAGTAAGATTCTTTTCTAGCACCTACAAACTCCACCACCCATCCATTCCACTGCAACATGGCGGTACCAAAACTTTTAAATAGGCTAACTGAAACACCTTTATCTTGTGCTACAGCCTGTGCTAGCACCATGCCATCTCCTACACAGACAATATCAATATCTTTAGAAACACGCCCCAACAATAGATCTCGCACAAATCCCCCTACTACATAGGTCTCTAGTTGAAGCGCATCGGCCATCTCACCGATCTCACGTAAGATTAAATGATTGGCTATCCCCGCTAATGGCACCATAACCTCCTTACTTTTTATACTTTTCAAGATGCTAATTTTTTTATTACGTTCCCTAACAGTACACACAACTAAGCAGCAGAGGGCAAGCTGCCCGCTGCTGCTATATCTACCGCTTCTTTTTCCTCGTAAAAGACTTCTTCTATAGATTCGGCTACCTTGTCTATCACCTCTTGATTATTGAGTTCAGAAAATTTACGTTTTATTGCAACTCCTACTTTATTGCCATGACAGGCACCATATACTTTGATACGTTTAAAATTTTTCGTAGCCAACCCTTCTGCATGTTGTGTAGCAACAGGCAGTAACATATCATGCTCACATTGTGCATCGCCTCCAATCAGCTCTGCATAAGTAGCATTGAGTTGAGCCAATTCGTGGGACAGAATAGAAGATGGGAGTGGCGCAAAAAGCTTAGAAAAATCGGTCAACACACCAGCAATAGCGGTAATAGGCAGATCGATTTCTTTGAGAGCTGATGGAATATAGTCACGAATAAAATAGTGACCTGGATCTAAATTTGCAGCTCCTAGATATTTTTTTTCCATGATGTATGGAACTAATTTTTCATATAGCCAAGGCCATGAATTTGCGAATCCTGGCATAACTTTAAAAAAATATCCCCTTACAGCCTTGCTATACCCTTTCTTTATACGATTTAAAGTTGTTTCTATCTTGTCAAATTGTTCCTTAAACTTTTTGATATTTTTGATATAGTTCATTATTGGTGCGCCTTTCCAAGGGGTACCAATAGTAACCAATTTATCTATAAAGATTTCATCTTCGCTCTCCAAACGGCTACCATATTCTTTAGCAAGGGTAAAAGCGCGTAGCCCCCCTTGGCTATGGCCTACTAATACAATATGGCTACCGCGGGGAACTCTTTTTTTAATCTCTTCATAAGCCCGTTTAGCCTGCTCCTGGATAGAGAACTCGAGAGTAGGAGAAGGCTCCAAGTGACCCTGTTTATTAGGGTCTTTATTGACACATTTTAAAGCCAGTATCTTAGCATCTGGAAATTTTTTTTGTAGGTCTGCCTTCATTTTCTCAAAATCATAAGAGAGTCTATGTAGTCCATGAAGAAACAAAATTACCTGCAGAACCTCTGGCACTTTAGCAACACGCCCTGAATTATTTACTTTTTTTGTAGATGGTTCAAAATCATCTGAATCATTTATATTTGATACATCCGTTGGTGCTTGTTTATTGACTTTTTGAGAGAGACACATGCCTTTTAACGGAGCTTGTGGAGCCAATAGAGATCCTTGACTTGAACTAGAGGGTTTTTCATTTTTATTCTGGCTTCCAGAACAATTTCCATAAACACAACCCATATTTAGGGCGAAATAAAGAATGAAACCAGATCGGTAAATGCAAATAAGGAACTTACGAAGGCCTATGGTATGGTGCATGCTGGTAAACCTGCTATAAATAAAGTAAAGATGGTTGATCCAATAAAATGATGTAATAGCTCCCCAACTGGGCAAATATAGCACTTTTGATCTATTTTAGAAAAATTTTGGGTTGCTAATCTGTCATAGCTATCTTGAAGCCGTTGCAGTAAGCATTTATTCTTTACTATAAAACTTGTCTTTTATTTTAAGAATAAACTACAAAAAGGTTCAATTCTATTGATTTTTAGGTATTTATGCTTAAAACTTTTGTACAGCTTCAGCAGAAACGCTACAAAAAAGTGTACTGGGATAGTAAGCCTATCTTACCACAAGATAGCACCTACCTAAAATGGAAAAGAAAAAGTATCTATTCACGTCACTGGTTAATAATGAATTGTATTCCACTTTTTTCTTGATAAAAAAGTGGACAAAAAATCAAGCCCTCGGCAAAAAGTTCCGGAAGCCACCCCTTACAGATGGAAAAACAGAAGTCGCCCGCTGCGCGGGCTTCAAAGGAATCTGTTTTTCCCAATCATCTGCAAGGGGTGGCTTCTATTTCGAAACTTTTTACAGGGGCATTTTATCACTATGGCCATAGTGTTGAACAGATACAAGAAAAATGTCTCGCTTCTGTTGAAATGATCACACATCCTGTTTGCTAAGAGGAATCGCTATCAAAAAAACTAACAGAAAGCGCTAATTCCTCTGCAAAGCTCCAAAGTTGATTATTCAAGTTTATACAAGGCTCTTTATCTTTTTCCATTTTTTGCATAAGCCTATATCGCTGCATTTCAAATTCTATTAGCCTAGACCAATACGAACTAGTTGAAACTGAATTATTCGATTGACTTTTACCATTTAAATCCATGCATATATAATTAATCGCAGCACCTAAATAGCTTTCAGGACTAGGGGCTAAACTTGATACTACCAAACCATTTCCTCCTTTGCCTTTTATACCAATTTCGCGCTCAGCCAACACTATATGTTTGCCTTGGCTACCAGCACTATTATTATTTGCATCAAATCCATTAAATATCATATATATACTGCTTAACTGCTCCTTAGTAAGGCCAATAACATGCCCTAACACTAGAGGAATGCAAGCAGGGTATTCTATAGAAGCAAAAACAACCACCTTATAATTTTGCGCTAAAAGATGCGCAATCAGAGACTTAAAGCCCTCTAGATCATGAACACCCTGCCTGATGCGCTCTAATCCTGCTTTAGGATATTGACCCTCCAGAACAACAACATCGTTACTAAGCGCTGTTTCATTACAAAGAGCTATCGCATGATAACAATCACTATTAGAATGTTTATTACCAGACATGATGATGGGAGATGTCTTGGCCCCATCACCTTTTATACATTTTTCTAGACCAGCTTTCCCTTTCTCAAATAAGGCATACAAATCAATACAGCATACTTTTGTATATTCTTGATGCCCTTGCTCAGCTTGTTCTTTAATCCCTCTCTCTGAGCCATCTTGATGCCGTGGCAGACTATTGCTATTACCCATAGGCAATTCACTACTTAAAATAGTACATTGGATAAACTGAGTTATAGATACCAACTTTAACACCAACACTTTTATATATTTCTTACCCATAGCTATATCAGTTAAAAGATAAAAACAGATAGAGTCGAATAAAGCTATCCTTTCTTATGAGTTATGGAATAAAGCATATAAAAGCAAGATGCATGTGCAATACACACTACACTAGCGTAGTATGATTGTTTATATTACGGTACAATTAATCTATTGACTATGATGCAGAAAATTTTCTATTGACCATAGAGGGGATACGACTGATTGGAATGGCCTTGCATCAAAGGTGGGCTAGCACATTGTGTGTGGCTAGCATGGAGGCGATGTTATCCAATATTTTAATTGCAGTTTTAGCAATTTTCAACTCTGAATGCTACCTATAATACACTAAAATATGCTAAATTTCAATTTGCTTTTACAGTTCTTAAATTCTTGTGCAAGGACTTTAGCCGCATCGGCACCTATATTATTGCTATCAAGCTTAATCTCCCTAACTTGCGTCTCCTTTAACCCCTTTGCAAGGGCTCTAGCACCAACAACTCCTATGTTATTATTATAAAGACTAATCTTTGTAATCTGCGTATGCTTTAATCCTTGTGCAAGCGTCCTAGCACCAGCATTCCCTATATAATTACTACCAAGGTCAAGCTCTGTAATTTGAGTATCCTTGAGCGCTGGTGCAAGTATCATAGCGCCAGTATCCCCTATATCATTGTGACTAAGGCAAAGTTCTGTAATGTGAGTATCCTTGAGCACTGGTGCAAGTGCTATAGCGCCAGCATCCCCTATATAATTGCCAGTAAGGTTAAGCTCTGTAATTTGAGTATCCTTGAGCACTGGTGCAAGTGCTATAGCGCCAACCTCTCCTATTACATTATCAGTCAGGTCAAGTGTTGTAATTGGAATATCCTTTAGTACTTGTGCAAGTGCCACAGCTCCAGCCTCTCCTATTACATTGCGGCGAAGGTTAATCTTCCTAATTTGAGTATCTTTGAGCACTGATGCAAGTGCCCTAACACCAGGGTCTCCTATCCTATTACCATCAAGGTCAAGCTTTATAATTTGAGTATCCTTTAACCCTTTGGCAAGGGCCTTAGCGCCAGCTGCTCCTATAAAATTATTAGCAAGGATAAATTCCCTAACTTGCGTATCCTTTAATCCCTCCACCAAGGCCTTAACACCAGTATCTCCTATTCCATTTTTATCAAGGTCAAGCTTTATAATTTGAGTATCCTTTAATCCTTGCGCAAGGGCTTTAGCGCCAGCATTTCCTATGTGATTATCAGTCAAATTAACCCTTGTAATTCGGGTACCTTTTAACCCTCTTGTAAGTACCCGAACCCTAGCAGGCCCTACATCAGGATGGCTAAGATCAAGTGTTATCACTAACCCTTTTGCAGATTGCACATCAGAATAGTGCCATTCATAAATACCAACTTCTGTAATTTGTGTATCCTTTAATCCTTGCACAAGGGCCTTAGCGCCAACAGCTCCCACCTTAGTTTTACCAAGGTTAAGTGTTGTAACCTGTGTACCTTGGAGTCCTTGTGCAAGGGCCTTAGCACCAAGGTCTCCTACATTGGTGTTACTGAGGTCAAGTGTTGTAACTTGGGTATCTTTCAGTCCTTGTGCCAGTGCCTCAGCACCAGCATCTCCTATGTTGGTATGACTCAGGTTCAAGGTTGTAATTTTGGTATCTTTCAACAGTTGTGCAAGTGCCTTCGCGCCAGCGGCTCCTATCTTATTGCGGCTCAGATCAAGCTCTGTAACTTGCGTATCCTTCAATCCTTGTGCAAGAGCCCTAACGCCAACTTCTCCAATGTGATTGATACTCAGGTCAAGCTTTGTAATTTGCGTATCCTTTAATCCTTGGGCAAGAAAACTAGCTCCAGCGTCTCCCATATGATTGCCATTCAAGGCAAGCGTTCTAACTTGCGTACCCTTTAATCCTTGTATAAGAAGATTAACTCCAGCAGCCTCCATAGAATTACCACTCAGGTCAAGGGTTGTAATTTTTGTATCTTTCAACACTGCTGCAAGCGCCTCAGCGCCAGCAGCATGTATGAGATTAGAATCAAGGTTAAGTGTGGTAACGTGCGAGCCCTTTAATCCTTCTGCCAGTGCCTTCGCGCCAGCGTCTCCTATGCTCGTACAATATAGTTCAAGGGTTGTAATTTTTGTATCTTTCAACACTGCTGCAAGCGCCTCAGCGCCAGCATCTCCTACAAACTCGCAAGCAAACACAAGCTTTGTAATTTGGGTACCCTTTAGCCCCTGCGCAAGGGCCTCAACTTCAGCGACTTTTATACGCCCTTTAAAAAAAGTAAGTTCTGTAATGGTAGGATCATTTTTTAATGCTTCTAGCTTATCCTGTATAGCAGGAAGCGATATGCTAAGAAAAAATGTGTGTAAAAACAGAGGGATTGTTAACATACAAAATAGTGCTTAATGCTTATGCTAAGCATATATAAAAAAAATGCCATACAGTGAACGATCACTGCATGGCAAAAAAAAATAAAAAGATGGCAACTACCTACTCTCCCGCGTATTACCGAAGTACCATCGGCGCTGCTGGGCTTAACTGCTCTGTTCGGAATGGGAAGAGGTGCACACCAGCGCTTTCGTCGCCTTTATTTTTAATACTATAATTTTATAGGTTGATAGATCAACCATTTACCACCCTAAAACAAGAGTGTAATTGACTACTGTAAAAGCAAAATCAAGAAAAAAACAAGAAACATTCGGGTAATTAGTATTGCTCAGCTTTGCCATTTCTGACTTTACACCTGCAACCTATCAAGGTCATCATCTTTAACCACCCTTATTGAAGTCTCATCTTGAGGCGAGTTTCGTGCTTAGATGCTTTCAGCACTTATCTCTTATAAACGTAGCTACTCAGCAGTGCAACTGACGTCACAACTGATACACCAGAGGTTTACCCAACCCGGTCCTCTCGTACTAAGGTCAGCCCCTCTCAAACTTCTAACGCCCGCAATAGATAGAAACCGAACTGTCTCACGACGTTCTGAACCCAGCTCGCGTGCCACTTTAATGGGCGAACAGCCCAACCCTTGGAACGTGCTTCAGCTCCAGGTTGTGACGAGCCGACATCGAGGTGCCAAACCTCCCCGTCGATATGAGCTCTTGGGGGAGATCAGCCTGTTATCCCCAGAGTACCTTTTATCCTTTTAGCGATGGCCCTTCCATTCGGAACCACCGGATCACTATATCCGTCTTTCGACTCTGCTCGACTTGTTTGTCTCACAGTCAAGCACCCTTATGCTATTGCACTCTACGTACGATTACCATCCGTACTGAGGGTACCTTTGAAAGCCTCCGTTACTTTTTAGGAGGCGACCGTCCCAGTCAAACTACCCACCAAACACTGTCTCCTTCTTCAAAAGGATTAGATAACACATAAATAAAGGGTGGTATTTCAACGACGACTGCTTACGCAGTCTCCCACCTATCCTACACATTATCTACATATTATCAATGTTAAGCTATAGTAAAGGTTCATGGGGTCTTTTCGTCCCATTGCGGGTAGACGGTATCTTCACCGCCACTCCAATTTCACCGAGCTCGTGGCTGAGACAGCGCCCAGATCGTTACACCATTCGTGCAGGTCGGAACTTACCCGACAAGGAATTTCGCTACCTTAGGACCGTCAAGGTTACGGCCGCCGTTTACTGGGGCTTCTATTCAGTGCTTTAGCCTTGCGGCTTAACACCTCCTATTAACCTTCCAGCACCGGGCAGGTATCAGACCTTATACTTCATCTTTCGATTTTGCAAAGTCCTGTGTTTTTGGTAAACAGTCGCCTGGGCCTTTTCACTGCGGCCTATTGACCCTCCTAAAAGAATCAATGAGGCACCCTTTCTCCCGAAGTTACAGGGCTATTTTGCCGAGTTCCTTGGCCACGAATCACTCGAACACCTTAGGATATTCTCCTCAACTACCTGTGTTGGTTTGCGGTACGGTTAGCTAGCACCTAACAATTAGAGGCTTTTCTTGGAAGTATGCTTAGGGTCATTATCTACGCTCCCGAGGGATTGTAGTACTATCACCTTCGACAAGCATGGTGGATTTGCCTGCCATGCCTATATCTACGGGCTTTAACCTTCTAATTCGTCAGAAGGCAGACCTTTCACTCCTTCGTCCCCCCTTCTCTATTACTAGCTAGTATCGGAATATTAACCGATCTTCCATCGCTTACGCCGTTCGGCTTCAGCTTAGGGTCCGACTAACCCATGGATGACAACCATCGCCATGGAAACCTTAGTCTTACGGTGTAATGGTTTCTCACCATTATTTTGGTTACTCATGCCTACATTTTCTTTTCTAATTAATCCACCAAGCATCACTACTTAGCTTCAGCTCAATTAGAATGCTCTCCTACCCCTTGCTACCTAAAGCAGCAAGGCCATAGCTTCGGTAATATACTTAATGCCCGTTCATCATCGACGCTTTGTCGCTCGATCAGTGAGCTGTTACGCACTCTTCAAATGAATGGCTGCTTCCAAGCCAACATCCTGACTGTCTAAGCAACTAAACCTTCTTAGTTCAACTTAGTATATATTTAGGGACCTTAGCTGATGGTCTGGGTTCTTTCCCTCTCGGATTAGGACCTTAACGCCCTAACCCTCACTCCTAAGCAAAACTGATAGTATTCGGAGTTCGTCTGGACACGGTAGGTTACCCCCCTAGTCCTATCGGTAGCTCTACCCCTATCAGTATACACTTAAGGCTGTTCCTAAAAACATTTCGGAGAGTACGAGCTATCTGCCGGTTTGATTAGCCTTTCACTCCTACCCACAGCTCATCCAAGGACGTTACAATATCCACTGGTTCGGTCCTCCACGTTGTTTTACCAACGCTTCAACCTGGCCATGGGTAGATCACCGGCTTTCGCGTCTAACTCCTCTGACTAAAACGCCCTATTCAGACTCGCTTTCGCTTCGGCTTTTCCTTTCAAAAGGATTTACCTTGCCAGAAAAGATTAACTCATAGGCTCATTATACAAAAGGCACGCCGTCATTTCATGCTATAATCAAAGCTATAATAATACTTGCGTATACATTATACTTTACAAAAAAACTCCGACTGCTTGTAAGCGTATGGTTTCAGGAACTATTTCACTCCCTTATTCAGGGTACTTTTCACCTTTCCCTCACGGTACTTGTTCACTATCGGTCTCTTAGGAGTATTTAGCCTTACCGGATGGTGCCGGCAGATTCAGTCAGCCTTTCACCGGGACTGACCTACTCAGGATACTAACTAAACAAATACTAATTACCTTGACAGGGCTTTCACCTTCTATGGCTTATTTTTCCAAAATAATTTAAGTTTTTAATATAAGTTTATAATGCTAGTCCTACAACCCCACAGCAGCCGAAACTGCTATGGTTTGGGCTAATCCACGTTCGCTCACCACTACTTATGGAATCACTATTTGTTTTCTCTTCCTCTGGGTACTTAGATGTTTCAGTTCTCCAGGTTTGCCTCTCTTCATTAATTTAAAGAGATACCCTGCATAAGCAGGGTGGGTTTCCCCATTCAGAAATTTGCGGATCAAATCGTACAACCAATCCCCGCAACTTATCGCAGTTTATCACGTCTTTCATCGCCTCTAAGAGCCAAGGCATCCTCCATACGCCCTTAATTATTTCTTACTCGCTCTTGAAATGGAAATATGCTGAATCCCTAAAAGGGACCCGCCTACCCTATTTTGCTTTTACAATAAGTCAAAGAACATCTTTCGAAACCTAACGTAGCATTACTTAAGACCTTAGCACCTTTATGCTAACGCCTTCAGTGCTTTGCTCTCTTCTACGCTGAATCGTACTACAAAGGTATAGCTTTTTTTTTAAACCGCAAATATTTTTTCAAATAAATGATCAAAGAAATAGGTAGCCTACCTTGTGCTTGTTTAAGCAGCTGTTGCTTTTTCTCAAGCTAAGGCCATGGGGTGGCGTAAACAAAGCAATAAAGCACTTGCTCACAACCAGGAATTGGCATAAATTCGATGGTTAATTGAAAGCGTGTTTTTTTACTTGAAAAAGAAATCAACGCCAGAATAAAACTGTTAAAAAATGCTAGAATCTAAACATGTTGTATTGGTTGATCATAAAGATAACATACTGGGTATACAAAATAAATTAGAGGCACATCACGCCCATACGCCTTTGCATAGAGGAGTCTGTGTATTCCTCTTTGACCATAACAAAAGATTACTATTACAAAGAAGAAGCAGCCTAAAAAAAACCTGGCCATTGTTTTGGTCTAATAGTTTCTGCGGACATCCTCAAATTACTGAAACATATGAGCAAGCCGTACACAGGCATAGTCAATTTGAGCTAGGCATTAGCCTACAAGCGCTCTATCATGTAGCTGATTATTGTTATCAATGCACCATGAAAGGTAGTAATATAATGGAATATGAAATATGTCCTATTTATATAGCACAATCAGATGAAACAATCACCATAAACAAAGCAGAAATAGAAGAGGTACGGCTCCTAGAATGGTCTGAATCTATTAACTTCTTAAATGCACACCTAGCAAACTTTACACCATGGTGCATAGAAGCATTCGATATAGTAAAAAGTTCTAAGCTTTTACAAAAAATTATAGAGATATGAAGCTGCTGAATCTTACATACCATATAGACAACTCAAGCCAATGAAACAATATTTAAGCTTACTGCAACATATTTTAGTAGAGGGAATTGACAAAGAAGATAGGACGGGAACCGGCACCAAGAGTATTTTTGGCCACCAGATGCGGTTTAACTTAGATGAGGGATTCCCATTGCTTACCACTAAAAAAGTACACCTCCATTCCATTATTCATGAGTTGCTCTGGTTTTTAAAGGGAGATACAAACATAGCTTATTTACAGCAACATGGGGTTACCATATGGAATGAGTGGGCTACTAAAGAGGGTGAACTAGGCCCTATTTACGGGCACCAGTGGAGGAGCTGGCCTACAGCAACAGGGGAAAAAATTGATCAAATAAGCACCATTATAGAGGAAATCAAAACACGCCCTGACTCACGCAGGCTATTGGTCAGTGCATGGAATGTAGGTGAAATTCCTAAAATGGCTTTGCCACCTTGCCATGCTTTTTTTCAATTTTACGTAGCAAATGGCAAACTATCCTGCCAATTCTACCAACGTAGTGCCGATGTTTTTCTAGGGGTTCCTTTTAATATTGCATCTTACGCGCTGTTAACCATGATGATGGCTCAAGTATGTCAGCTAAAGCCTGGTACACTGATTCATACGCTAGGGGATGCTCACTTATACTATAACCACTTAGAGCAGGCAAATTTGCAACTCAAACGCATACCCTACGCACTGCCAACCATGCAACTCTGCAACCGGGTAACAGATTTGTTTGATTTTACTTATGAGGATTTTACATTGCTTAATTATATGCATCATCCAGCTATTAAAGCCGCTATTGCAGTATAATGATCTACCTTTTGTATCTATTCACGTCACTGGTTAATAATGAATTGTATTTCACTTTTTTATTGATAAAGAAGTGGACAAAAAATCAAGCCCTCGGTAAAAAGTTGGGGCATTTTACTACTATGGCCATAGCGCTGAACGCATACAATGGCTAACCCATGACCAGCCCCGCATCTCCTTCGATGAAAAATGGCGCCCTAGTAAAACACTAGCACCTGAGCGATATATTTTTCATCGGATTAGAAAATCGTTTGTTTGAAGCCCGCTTGCGGGCTGAGTTCACGATTTTCCCGATGAAAAAGATATCGATTCAGCTATTTAGTCGGCCCTGAAATATTATATATTTATTTGTTTATGAATATAAAAAACCGTATATTATAGTATATATAATAACCATTTTTAGAGTTTTTTTGTATAAAACCTTGCAAAATAGGGATGAAATCTAAGAGGATAAATCATTCTTGTGGTAGGCTTTTTGAGCAACGCTTATCTGGGATTCTTAATCCCCAACACGCCTTATTTCAGTTAGCTGATTCCATTCCTTGGCAATCCTTAGAATCAGATTTAGACCGCAGCTTTAGCTATGGACCCGGTCAACCTCCTTTACCTATTCGTTTGATTGTAGGCCTACTCATTATCAGTCATATGTACCAAGTTTCTGATGAGCAAGTAGTTGCTAGATGGGTAGAAAATCCTTATTGGCAATACCTTTGTGGCTATGATTATTTTCAGATTAAGGCAGCTTGTCACCCTAGTTCATTAACTCGTTGGCGTCAAAGATTGGGAGCAGAAGGTCTTAATAAGATCTTATCGATGACTATACAATTAGCCATTAAAAAAAAGTAGTCTGCCCAAAAGAACTTGAAAAAGTGATATCCGACACTACTGTAATGGAGAAAAATATTCGCTATCCAACTGATTCTTCGTTGCTTAATAAGGCTAGACAAAAACTAGTGGCTATAGCTAAGAAAACAGGCGTTAAACTCCGTCAAACCTACCAACGTCTAGGGCCAGCTATCAAACGTAAAGTAGATGGCTATGCACATGCTAAACAGTTTAAACGTTTAGCCAAAGGCGTTAAAACATTAAAAAACTATCTTGGTCGGGTGGTAAGAGATGTAGAACGCTCTATACAATCGTGTGATGAAGCAATACGCACCCAGTTTAGACATCTGCTTTCTATAAGTAAAAGGATTATTAACCAATCAAAAAAAAGTAAAAATAAAGTCTATAGTATCCATGAACCTGCTGTTTACTGCGTAAGTAAAGGTAAGGCTTTAAATCCCTATGAGTATGGTTGTAAGGTGCAATTTACGCTCACCCATAAACAAGGCTTGATTGTATCAACGGAAGCTTTACATCCTAATGAATATGATGGACATACCTTGCATAGAAGTTTATTACAAGCAGAAAAACTATCTGGTACTCAGGTAAAACACGTCTTCGTAGACAGGGGTTACAGAGGTCATAATATACCTAATAGTCAATGTAATATATTTATAAGCGGCTCTAAAAGAGGTATAACGCCTAGTCTCAAAAAAGCACTAAAAAGAAGATCTGCTATTGAACCACATATTGGTCATATGAAATCTGATGGTAAATTAGCGGTTAACTACTTGAAAGGAATATTGGGAGACAAACTCAATGCTATTCTATGTGCTATTAGCCATAATCTACGCCTTATTACAAGAAAAACATTCCTAATACCCACCTAATCAGGTAAAATAAAACCTATAGCACTAAGATGCTTTATCCTGAACTAACGTATACAGATACCAGGATTAGAATAGATACAGAACATGAAAAAATTGAAATGGGGCAGGTGATTATTTTTTTAATAAATAACTTGAAGTATGAATACTTCAGGGCCGACTATTTACTATCGGGCCAGACTTTTTATCGAAGGAGATAAGGGGCCCAGCTACAAGCATGAATAGATACAAGCCCTTTGTCGCATTAAGAAAATTTATACCTTCATGATTAGCTGAAAGCTACCATCATTAACAGGAACAATCTGACTAATGGTATTATAAATAATTGGATCATTAATGCTTCCATGTCCAAATCTATTCGTTTTAAACACTGGAATAGACAAAGTAGATGCAAATTGATTAAGCATTATCATCATATCCTTATGATCAGACCCGCAACTACCAAATACTATAGCCTTTACATCTTTTAATAAACCAGCTTGCTCAAAATGGAGTAACGTGCGATCCAATTGATAAGGTTTTATTTGCGTATCTTCTAAAAAAAGAATTTTACCGGCTGTTTGTATTTGCCAACTTGTACCAATGCCTGTTTGGAGCACTGTTATATTACCACCTGTAAGTTTGCCGTTCAGGGGACTATTGGACCGAGCTGCCGAATTCATTGCAGCTAGTTGACTAACAGTAACCTGTTTGACTTTTCCGGAAATAATCTCAGCTATCTTTGTGAAATTAGCACGATTTTTATCACTTCTAAGCATTTCAATCATGCCACTGCCATGAATGGTTTTCCAGCCCCATTCTTGGGTCAGGAAAATATGGAGCGCAGTTATATCACTATATCCTATAAAAAATTTCTTTCTAGTAGGTATTGTTAATTTCTGTAAAGCAGGTATAAGCTTAGCAGAGCCATATCCTCCACGCAATGTCCATATTACATGATTGGGATCATCAAACAATGCATCCTTTAAGTATTTAAATCTTCCTGCATCACTATTAGAATGAAAAGGAGAATGCCTTCCATCAAAGCACCCCTTTGGTATATGTAATTTGAATGAAGCAATACTTTTCAAAACAGTTAACTCACCTTTATTGAGGCCTGAAGCAGGCGCAACGATTGTAATGGGTATGTTCTTCAATAATTCAATAAACTTCAAATTATTTTTTTCAAATTCTACACTTGAAAAGTTAGATAGCAAAAAGAAAATAGTTAATATGAAGCATCTAGGCATAATGGTCAATATTTAAATTTATTGAGGAAGACTTCTAAAAATGATAACTTACGGATAAACAACATTCAGGACACAGCCTATGAAAACTATGTCTTCAAAATCGATCCAACCATGTGCAAGCACAACAGATAGCCCCATAATCTACTATACCTATATAATAACTCAAATCGGTAAGCTATTATTAATAGCTAGCAATGGTAAGCTAATTGGGCTTTATATCGAAGGACAAAAGCATTTTCCTGTTATACAACGCTATTGGCAATATAATGAACATATAGCCGTCTTTACCAACACAAAGATACAACTGGATGGCTATTTCACCTTAGAAAGGATTTCGTTTCATATTGATTATAAGTTATATGGGAGCGATTTTCAAATAAATGTATGGAAAAGATTGGCTGCAATCCCCTATGGAAAGACATTAACCTATAAAACATTTTCCTCTTTAGCAGCTTATCCAAATGCAATCAGAGCAGTAGCTTCAGCTATCGGTAAAAATCCTTTGTCTATTATACTTCCTTGTCATAGGGTAATTAGAAGTGATGGGTCGCTAGGGGGATATGCTGCAGGACTAGATGTTAAAAAAAGATTGCTCACATTAGAGCACATGCAATAAAGCAGGCCATTGCTTTGGGCAATTATTTTGTATCTTATTTTTATATAGTGATAGATAAGTTTACGTTAAACAGTTGGCACAAGATAAAAAGATGAAAATTGGTTTGCTTGCAGATACCCATGGGTGGTTGGATCCTAAAATTTTTGATCACTTTGAAAAATGTGACGAGGTATGGCATGCAGGAGACATTGGTGACCCTGAATTGCTCACCGCATTTGATCGTTTCAACCATTTTAGAGCAGTATATGGCAATATTGATGACTGTACAATAAGACAAAAATACCCTGAGTTTCAAGAATTCAAATGTGAACAAGTGCATATATGGCTCATACATATAACTGGTTATCCGCCTTTATACACTCCACAGGTACGTGCCAAGTTGAGCAAAGCACAACCTGATATTTTGGTGGGTGGCCACTCACATATCTTGCGGGTAATGTATGATATAAAACGACCTCCTCTGCTTTACCTTAACCCTGGTGCCGCTGGACGCCATGGTTCTCATTATATGCGTACCTTATTGCGTTTTGAAATAGACAACAAAAAGATTAGCAATATAGAGGTTATAGAGTTAGGAATCAGGGGAGCACTAATAAACAATAACTAACCATTTAGGATGATGCAATTTATTGACACCCATGCACATGTATATGACCTTACATTACCACTGGTTTTAGAAAACGCACAAAAACATCATATCAAAAAAATCTATATGCCCAATATAGATGAAGAAACCATCGGAGGGCTGATGGAAGTAGCAGGAAGATACCCTTCTTGCCTACCCATGATGGGCATCCACCCTTGCCACATCAAACAAAACTTTTCCAAACAGTTATACTTAGTAGAACAATGGCTTGACAAAGCTGCGTTTATAGCAGTGGGTGAAATTGGTATAGACCTATATCATGATACTACTTTATTTGCAGCACAACAGGAAGCATTTAAGATTCAACTTGATTTAGCCAAGCGCCACCATCTGCCTCTATCCATTCATTGCAGAAATGCTTTTAGGGAAGTTATTGAAGTATTGGAAAAAGAACAGGACGGTAGTCTAAGAGGAGTGATTCACTGCTTCACAGGCAGCTTACAAGAAGCAAAAAAATGTATAGCACTGGGTTTTTTGCTAGGGATTGGTGGGATTATTACGATACCTAAAAATGGGTTAGCCGAAACAGTAGCCGCTATAGATCTCAAACATTTGGTCTTAGAAACAGACAGTCCGTATTTAACGCCAGTACCTTTTCGGGGAAAACCCAACGAGCCAAGCTACCTACGTTATACAGCAGAAACAGTTGCAGCAATAAAAGGAGTAACCTTAGCAGAAGTGGCATCCATCACCACACAAAATGCTGAAACAATCTTTGAGCCAACGCTCAACCAGCTTCCATTGTAGTTTTTATTATTGATAACCAAGGAAATTTAACGCATCTATTCACATCACTGGTTAATAATGAATTGTATTCCACTTTTTCCTTGATAAAAAAGTGGGCAAAAAATCAAGCCCTCGGTAAAAAGTGGGAGACCTTTTTTGTATCTATTCACGTCACTGGTTAATAATGAATTGTATTCCACTTTTTTCTTGATAAAAAAGTGGACAAAAAATCAAGCCCTCGGTAAAAAGTTGGGGGACCTCACCCCTTACAGATGGAAAAACAGAAGTCGCCCGCTGCGCGGGCTTCAAAGGAATCTGTTTTTCCTAATCATCTGCAAGGGATGAGGCCTATTTCCCCACTTTTTACAGGGGCATTTTTCTACTATGGACATAGCGTTAAACGCATACGCTACGTTTGGCTGAAAAAACAAGTGGCTAGTCCATTACCAGCCCCCGCGTCTCCTTCGATAAAAAAATGGCGCTCTAGTAAAACACTAACACCTGAGCGATATCTTTTTCAGCGGATTAGAAAATCGTCTGTTTGAAGCCCGCTTGCGGGCTGAGTTCACGATTTTCCCGCTGAAAAATGTATCGATTCAGCTATTTACTATCGGGCCAGACTTTTTATCGAAGGAGATAAGGCGGCCAGCCAGAGGCGTGAATGGATACTTTTTTACATGGAGCATTGGTATACGCAGCACTTATGGCCACCGATAAAAGATTTGGCGCGCAGTAAAGGCAATGAAACAATCTATTGTTCAGCTATTTACTATCGGGACAGACTTTTTATCGAAGGAGATAAGGGGCCCAGCTACAGGCGTGTAATGAAGTTCTTTAAAAAACTAGAAGAAATGCGTTTTCAACCACAGTGCTGAGTAAAAAATAAGACAAATTCCTTAAGTTGACGCCATTGGTTGAACACATACTGCTTTTTGAGAAAAACAATACCCATAGTAACGAATGGATACCTTGAAATGTAGGTAAATTAATTGAAAGATATTTGGATATCGAGAGATTGTTATTAAACAAGAGAAAATGAAATAGGGAAAATACTTTCCCCTACTCTTGCTTTAAAAACCGCTTGATTTTACTACTTTTTTTCCAGCATCATATGCCTTAGGGCATGTTTTTTTAGCAAAATTTTTGAGCCTTCTCCAGAAACTGACTTTATTTTTCATTGTCTGCATAAGATTAACATTTGCCTTTAGTTTACGCAAACTATCTGCTCCATTTGCAGCTGCTGCAGCTGCAGCAGCACTACCCGCTACACCAGCGGCTGCAATGCTACCCGCTTTCAAACCACTACCTTTCCCTCCAGCTCCACCACTCACTGATCCAGCAGCCACATTATTTTTTGTAGATCCAGCCGCACCACTGCCCACGCCATGACTACTACCACTTGTGCCAGCTTTACTGGAATGGCCACCTACTTCTGCAGGAGGAGTAGTCCGACCAGACTGCCCTGAACCACTAGTTAGTGATCCACCACTTGCAGCACTTCCAGATTGACTTGCCCCTAGAGCCGGCCCATGACCTCCTCCCCCAACGCCCCCCCCACTGCCACCAGGTCCATTACCCGCAACACCGCCTTTTAAGCTATTACCAGAAGGACCAGCACCAGGGTTAGCACTATAACTAGCAGAACGACCAGTACCAGCGTCATAACCAGCATCATAATTGCTCGAAGGAGCCGCGCCAACAGTGGAGAGACCTCCACCAGAAGGTGTAGCACCCGTGCTGGCACTATAAACCGCTCCCCCAGTGCCATTCGACCCATGATAGATGGCATCAGGACCTCCATCGTAGGCACCAGGTGGTGCACCGCTATAGGCGCCACTCATACCATTAGGCGTTGGGGCAAAAGCCTCCTGGTTAGATGTAGCTTGACTAGCAGCCACCTTACGACTTGCAGTTGCATTGGCACCAGATGGCTTGGTATAGTTACTGTCTACACCTGCAGCAGCTTTTCCCTTACCTAAAGGAACCAGCTCCTCTAATACAGATATATGCGCCTCTGCTCTAACCAGTGTACCATCTACTTGAAACATAGAATAAACGATGTCTAGCGCTACCAACCTGCCTTTAAAATCAATCTGCCCCCAAATCACACGAATGTAATTAGGGGCATTATTCTTTTTATGGACACTATAGGCAACATCTTGTAACTGCTTGACCTGTTCCATTACAGCAATGGCATTGCTACCAGGCATAATCCCTGTATTATCAAACAACAGACTAAAGGAGAGTAGTTTTGGAGGAGAACCACGGTATTTAAGCAAGTTAGCACCCGACATTCCTTCAGGCACATGGTAGGACACTGCACTTTTAATCGCTAAATTTTCTGGATTAATAGATGTAATAAATTCCCCTGTAAAAGAGGAAAATTTATTGTCACTACATGCTTTAATAACTAGTTTACTAACTTTACTCATAACTATAGAAAGAAGTTTATTTTACCTTGCTTCCCGGTCTTCCAATAGGCGTAAAAAATCTCGTTCTAACGCCAATTTTTGCTGCTCCGTAGGGTGCATTGCAAAATTACTTGGCAAGTTTTTAGCATTGTCCACTTGGTTATTGGGTTCACAAACTTTAAGCTGGATCAGCAGCTCTTTAATTACAACAGACATAATTAATAAAATTAATTTTGTAGACCAAGCAGATGAAGCATTATCGATATTACTTTGTCCGTACAAGCCTAGAATAGCCAATCGTAATGGTTTCCCCTATTCCAAGATCTGTTTGACCATTTAACTGGAATGGCGTAATGGCTATGCCCTTTGGATAGACATCCTCTATCTTCCACTGTGCCAGAATCTTGCCTTCCTTGTTAAGGACCAAAATATGGGCTTGTGTAAGCTTAAAAAGGCCTTTATCAATGGCCTCCTCGCACCAAACGGTCATTTTCGTTTTACCCTCTATTAATGGCCTAGTCAAGATTAAATCAGTAGTCTCACATGCATTGGCTCTATAATAGGGCCTATTAGCTCCTCCAGGCAGATAGGGCTCCATATTCAAAGAATTATTTAACCCTTCTATCTTATAGAAATATTCAGGGGAACTACCATCTGTTACACCCAATACCTCTACTTGAAAAGAATGCGAGTGGACTAAATTAAAATCAGCCATAAAATCAGCACAAGGTTAAAAACATCATATGATTACTTTTTATCTCGCTATACTAATCCTTGTAAAGTAAAGCGTATACGAACATACCCCTTTTCACCTGTAGTTTCGTTCTTCCTATCCAAAAACAAGCTTACGCTTTGTACGATCACATCATTTAGCGTTTTTTTTGTATCTATTGATCCGTCTTTTTTATGTACACAAAGGGTAAATGGTTCTGGATTATACTTATCCCCAGACACTTCTTTAACCAAATCATGTGCTTTTGATAACAAATCTTTGCTCGTTATACGGGGTAAGAAATCTACGGTGAAAGTTGCAATTTTTGGAGCACTGCGTTGATTATAACGAAGTGGTGCAGAGGATGCCGTATCATATACGGTTGCCTGGGTCGATGTTTTTTGATTTGGTATACCAACAACCAAAACACTACAAGTTTTACTATCAAAACCTGCTTTATTAAAGTGTTTATAATCAATAGTTACTCTTTGCATAATATCTTTCTGTGAAATTCTAGTTAGTTAAACTACTTAATATATTCTAAAAACTCAATCATAAATGCAGTACGCTATTGTTTAATCACAAAGCTAACTGGATCATAAACAGCAAGTTCAGCTGTCACTACAGGTATTTGAGTTTCAGGATCTACATCCTCGCTCTTCTCACAAACATACCCTTGGAATTGTATATGTGCGAATGGCTTATCATCATTGGTTGCAAAACTAAAAAGCATATTTTCCACATATTTTTTAGGATCATTTTCCTTACTGGCATCTAAGTTTTTTTCTACTTTTTTAATATCATCATCAAATTTTCCATCTGGTGTTTTAAGTATAGAAACTTTAATATCAGCCTTTTGTCGAATCTCTCCTCCTTTACATATAGCATAAGCAGACTTACCTTGTGCATTAACTGATCTAATATACTCGGATCCATTTTCTATGGTAACTGCTATATGGTAGTCCGTTATACTAACCTTTGAGGAGCCCAAATTAAAATGGACTATAGCAGGTACTAATAAGTTATCAGCCATGGTTATTTCAGTTTTAAATATTTTTCAAATTATAAGCAATAATCTTTAATAAATATAGGGGGGAAAATACCCCCTATATACACACAGGTGCATGTTTAACCATCTGCACCCATTTTTTGTTCAAAGGTGATCACAATAAACTCAGCTGGTCTAGGAGCCGATACTTTTACTGAAATACGCATGATGCCTTCATTTACATCATCTTGAGACATGGTCTCACCCAACCCACAAAGTACGGTGAATGCCTCTGCAGGACTTGCACCTACTAAAGCACCTTGCCGCCAAAGATTGGTTAGGAAGTTGGAAATCATGCCCTGTACAACTGCCCAAGTAACAGGAACATTTGGCCTAAACACAACCGAAAATGCTGCATTTTTGATAGATTGCTCAATCAGAATAAACAACCTTCTGACGTTAATATACCGCCATTCTGGACTATTGCCAGCCAAGGTTCTCGCTCCCCAAACGACTGCAGCACCCGCTCCTTTAAAGGTCCGAATGGCATTGATCGATTTCCCGCTAATACCATCTACATTCAGTGCTTCTTGCTCTTCATGGGTAATTTTAACCATCGGCTCCACCACAGAGTTTAAGTTTTGATTGGCTGGTGCAATCCATACCCCTCTGGCTTTATCTGTTCTGGTGTAAAGTCCAGCCATAGCTGGAGCAGCTGGAAGAATATTTAACCGATCTGCAATAGTTTTACGCAGCAATTTGTACTCCTTACTGGTATTCTTTAGCCCAGCATCCCAATAGACTTTCTCTTTCTCTGTAGAAGCGCTCATTAGATTAGAGAGCATTGCTTTGTGCTCTTCTTGTAATACACCCTTGAGCGACTCTAGATCAAAATTTCTATAATCAATACTATTCAATGGGATAATGTTTGTTTTAACCCATGGATAATAGGCGGCACCATAACTCAAATTATCTAATCCAATATATTCACGAAACCTGTTGACATATTTATTTTTATCCTCTATAGATAATTCCTTGTTGCCACCCCATATATCAAATAATGCGACTTTATTCAGATACTTGCCACAATGTGCCAACCCATAGGTCTGCACCGCATAGTAAGAGGCATCTTCTTCATCTAGTAAGAGTGAGTCTGGCATTAACAACATAGTGGGCACCTCTTCTCCAGCTAGCGTATCTATACCTTGTTTGAATACATCTGGTGTAATTTCTAACTGTACATTTGGATCACCATATTGACCAACAGAGACAATAAAACAATCTGCACCACCATTATCAAAGAATAGCTTCAAGCTATTATATAGATAAAATGTAGAGTTTGCACTCTGCTCCATGAGATAAGATTTGCCATTCATCACCAAATCTTTATCCCCACTGGTTACCTCCTTAATGGTATAGACAGGGACTGCTGGTCCTCCAAAAAACAACTCATATTCAGAAAGTGAAGAGATCTGAACCGGCTTCATATGAAACGACTTCCCATTAATTTCAGCCCTTTCAGTGAAACCTATAAAAGCAGGAACTGCAGTTGATACTTGAACCACGGCGTTGGCACCCGTATCCTTCTCGACGATGTACACGCCGGGAGTTTTTAAATTTTCAGCCATTTTATTTGATTTTATGAATTATATAACAGTTAAAATTAAGTTTAAACTAAACATATACAACTATATCACTATAGTGTTTCTTTTTATTAACCTTATCCTTTTTGAGCGAATCAAAAGTAGGATAAGGCAATTTCTCTAATAATATGGTTGCACCTTTTTCGCCACCAAGTTTACAAAGTGAAAAAGAACGATCATATTGATCACAAAGCTCCATGGGCATGGTAGATTCTGCACAATAGGTATTAGGAAACTCTGTAGAAACCTTTACTTTGCCAAAGTAAGAGGCATCTCCTTTAGAGAGAATACCCAAAGATCCACCAAGCCGCTTGTTGGTATCTACTAAATAATATCTCCAAAAAGTGGAGCGGTTTTGAACCTTAATGGTATAGGTAATAGGCTCAACAAAAAGAGGCTCTTTTTGCTTGGATATCGCTTGGCCTAAATGGTTAAGATCTATATCAATCAGCGCAAAAACATTCCCACCTGGCCCGGTAGGGTAATGGGCTACTTCCTCAATCTTAACCAAATCAACACTACCCATAAAGGGTTTGCTGTGCAGCCAATTATGATGGTGTGCATGCCAATTATACAAATGGTAGACTTGGCCTGTTGAATAACCAGACTCTAATTCCAAAAGATTCAATGCTTGGCTATTCTTTAATGTCATCACAAAAGAAAGGGTAATGCCATCTGCCTTTTTTTGAAACAACTCCAACGGATGATCATAATCCTGCGAAAGCCATATCAGCTCTATGCCATCTAGGTGACGCAACATGCGCACCCTGCGTGCAGCCATCCAGGAAGCGGTAGACCTGGTTGGTTCTATATCGAAATCATTGCAGGCATTATTAGACTTATAGTAATTATTTGAAATAGTTATTCGAAATAATTTTGTGGTAAATGCCATAACGATTACCTTTCACGTGATGAAAATGCTGATACTACCTTTAAACCCATCGTAGCATCTCCTATAAATATCAGCCCCACCTTATAGAGTAAAGAAGGACTATAAGGAGCATGTAAGCTTTCCCAAAGCATGGCCTTCTCTGGTGGAGTCATTTTAACCAACTCGACAGAAAAACTCTCAATCCCTATTTCCTGTAAAATAGGCGTATTAGAGCCATCAAAGTGTGATTTAGTTTGAAAAAATGCTGCCACATAAGCAAGTAATTCTAAATTTTTTAACAGGTCAGATGGCTTATAGTCAATAGAAAACAAAAAATAAAGATTAAATGCTTCTGGCACTTTGCGTACAATAAAACCATCGCCCTGTGGCACATACTGCGTAGGATTGCTGCACAATTCTACAGAAGTGATATCCACCAATCGCATCATAATGCCTTTCGAGGACTTGCTTTCTGCTTGCGAATTGCCCAGAATCGCCAAGGATATAGCCGGCCCCTTTACATTCGCCTTAGATTGAATGTATTGATTCGCCTCAGATAATATAGTACTAGTGCAATGATGTAGCATTGTTAGCCGCTTTATTGCCCCTCTTTCGAAACGTGATTGCCAATGGCAATTTTAAAACCAGTCTATACCCTTCAAAGTAGAGCGGAGCATGCTGCAACGCTCGACCATACTGCTCTCCAAAATTGCCCCCTACAAATAGCTTTCGAAAGCGGGGTGTTATTATTTTAATGATCTGTACCCGTAGGCCCATTTATTGGGTTTACGAGGTTGGCTACTCCTTGCATCGATCCACTTAAATGAGCCAAGAGGCTTTATTGCCTAATATATTACATTTTTAAATCACTTGTTCACTCAAACTCTTAAAGAGTTATCATTTTTAGCTTAAAAGTCATAAAAAAACATTTACAACCATAGACCTTCTGCAAAAACTATTTGTGATCAGCAATTTTATATCCTTTATGTTCACTTTATGTTCACCATTCGATAGGTTCACAAACTACCATAACCTGGTTATCAGCTATTGAGGTAAAACCACTACTGACTGAAACGGACGATGATGTTGCTCCAACCGTATAAGTGATCTTCCCTGCTGTTAAACTACTGACAACAGGAGCATGATTGGGAAGCACCTGAAATGGACCAAGTGTACCTGGCAACATTACACTATGCACCTCTCCATTAAAAAGTTTACCAGTAGGCGATATGATCGATAAGTTCATCCTTGGCTTATTTACTATTTAGCAGACAGTCATCTACAGCCTAAACAGTTGATTTCTTTTCTGCTGCTTATGGGCGAAAGGTAATCAAAAGGTTTTTTAAAAACAAATGCAACTAAAGGCTCAATGGCGTCAACTTAAGGAATGAATGTTATTAACTATTAAACAGAATAGCATTTTTGCGAATGTATTATTTAATATACCACCCTATTTTTAGCCGCTTAGAAAAGATTGGGCACAGAATAAAAATAATAAAAAGATCTATTTTGCATCGAAAAAAACAGAAATCGCCCACTGCATGAGCTTCAAACAAGCTATTTTTCTGATCCACTGAAAAGCAGCGTACTCAAAGACCCAAGTTTTACTGAAGCACCGCATTCCTTTATCGGAGCACACAATAGCTTTTATTACCACAATGGTGAACATACGACATACTATACCATAACTTTATTGCAATAGATAGGCAATGTTTTTATATAGTTTTAATAACTACCGAACAGGAAAATGAGCAGCAGCGCCTCGCTGCAAACGTTGAATATGCGCACAAAAATCAACAGCAATGTAAGCAGCAGAGACAAAATGAGTAGCAGCAGCAACGGCAGCAACAACATCAGGATCAACACAACCGGCAGCAACCTCACGACGAGCAAGAGAAGCCTCATGACAAGCAACAGCATGAGCAGAGACAACAGCAGCATAACCGTCATCAACAGCAGCAGAAGCAGCATTGGCAGATTCAGTGTAGTTACGAAGAGAAGCAAGACGACGGGCGTTATTAGCAGGAGCAGAAGAAGCACTAAGGATATTAAAGCAGCAACGAATACACACTCTAGCAGCACGTGCAACACGACAAGCACCCTCAAAAGCAGCAAGAGAAGCATTAGCAGCACGGACAGAAGAGGCATAAGCAGCAGCAACCGAGGCAGAGGCAGAAGCAGCACGAGCATCAGCAGCAGCAGTCTCAGCAGCATTAGAAGCATCACGGGCAGCATCAGCAGCATGACGAATACCAGCAGCAACAGTAGCAGCAATAGAAACAGAATCAGTAGCAGCAGCACGAGCAACAGCAACAGAAGCAACAGAACGCATACTAGCAGTACAAGTAGCAGCACAAGCAGCAGCAGCAGCAGCATTTTCAGCACTAGCAAGATAATGATGAGTAGCAGCAACAAAATGAGCAGCATCAGCAGCAAAATCATGAGCAGTAGCAGCAGCAGCACGAGCATTAGCAGCAGCACGGGCAACTTGAGCAAAAGCAGTAACATAGCCAGCAGTATAAGCAACATAAGCAGCACGAGCAGCAGCAGCATAAGCAGCAGCAACAGCAGTATAAGCAGAAACAGCACGAGCAACAGCAGCAGCAGCAACAGCACATTTAGAAGCAGCACGAACGTAAAGAGCGGGTGCAACAATATTATCCCCAAAAGCACGTGCAACAGTAGTATCAGCACGGGCAATATCAGCACGGGCATCAGCATTAGCATGGCTAGCAGCAACCTTCTGAGCAGCAGCAATAGTGTCAGCCTCCTGCTGAGCAGCACTGGTAGCATCACGAGCAGTTTTAGCTTGATCATCAGCAGCAGTTCTAACACCAGCAGCAGAATGAAAAGCAGTAGTCAAATCATCAGCAACAACAGAGGGGGCAGCATCAATAGCGGAACAAAAATTGGAAATAAATTTATCGGTAGAAAGGGAGATTAAATCAGCAGCACGTCTAAGGTATGCATGAGAATCAGTAGCAGACATAGAATCAGCATTGCAACCCCTACTAGGATCATTAAGCATGGTATGGACCTTCAAACAAAACGATGGGGGGCCAGGAGCTATATCTTGCTTAACGCCAGTGTTACAGCTACACAATATTAGCAGCCACAGTAGCAAAACTTTCTTATGTTCCATGCCTTTCTTAGATATATGCTTAGCATTGCAAGAACTACAAAATAGCTTACAACCAACTTTTTTCTATACTATTATTTGCATGTTTCAAATAATATGCTAAATAATAAACACACTTAAAATTTAACAATATTAATCGAAAATAAATAGCCATATAGATATTTATTTTAAAAATTATGTTAGTAAGCAAAAAACAGCACCTATCAATTGCCCAACACAACAACCAACCTTTATAGGATTATTTTTTGATTTTAAGCTGATTTTATAAATAGGGTGAATCGTGATAGAAAGGATAAAGTTAGGAAAGTGTATGGGCTTAGGTTGCTTAAGCGCTATAAAGGGTCGTTGCTTATTAAGATTTTGTAACTAGGCCTCTTTTAAAACTTGATTTTAACAGCTTATTAAAGGCTTACTTGTATGTGGCATATACAGCTGAATAGGCTAGAATGCTGGATTGTACTTCTGGTACATTGCGCACTGCAAATAGATTTCGAAAGAGGCCTAATGGACATTCTGATTGAATGTTTACTTACGAAAGTACTTGTCTCGTACGTAATGGAACAACAAATAATTCATTGCAATCATATATAGTACTATTGCAATGGCAAAACCAGTTTTAAATGATATCATAGCAAAAATAATAAAGCGTTGTATTAAAAAGAAACAACCACATTAATCTACAATTATTGCCGAAACAATCCAAAGAAAATGATGGGATACTACATGATGCTATGGCAGATGGCATCTTATAGGGTCCAATATAGCCAACCTTAAATACGCTTTTCTTGTCTTAAACGGTTCCATTCTCGAATAAATAAACCTGTTCTTAGAGAGTTACCTGAAATAACAATCTCCTGCAGGTTGCATGTTTCAAGAATGATCTTAATAAGGCTGGCGGATAGTGGAATGAGCTTTAAGAAAACAGGCTCAATAGCAAGCTTGCTTTTCCAAACATCTACAGGAGTTGTTAGTATAACTTGATAAATTTTAAAAAATTGTTCTGTAGAAACCCTTTTTATGCCACTATTTATTTCAATAGCTGGCAGGTTGTAGTGGCAGTTATACAACATCAATAAGGTACGGAAGGCGCCAGAACTACCAATGAGTTGGCTAGGCTTGTAGCGATTCATTTCAACAAAAAGAGGGGGTAAAATGCTGCGGTAATAGTCTTCTAAAAGGGCTACTTGCCTGGGTGTAATAGGGTCACTATAGGTAAATTGAGCAGCAACACGCCGTATACCCAGTGCAAAACTTCTTTCCCATAATGGTTTTACATGATTAAAGATAATGCACTCAACGCTCCCACCTCCTATATCCATAATTAAACCATGGCCATCTGTTAATGCAAAGCAGGCGCTAATGCCATGATAAATTAAAGTAGCCTCCTCTACACCAGAAATGATCTCTACTTCAATATCGGTTGCAAAACGAATGGCTTCAATGATATCCACTGCATTGGGCGCATCTCGCAAGAGGCTTGTAGCCTTGGCAACAATAAAGCTAATACCATCCATATCCAGCTTTTTTTTAATGGCTACTAGGGCATCTACAATGTTTTTTTGCTCTTCTAATGAGATATGCATCACATACAAGGGCTGTTGCACCATAGCTTTTGTAATTTTTTCTTCATAAAGCACTGTATACTTTTCCTGGTCAACTGCCCCAACTAAAACATTTATAACATTAGTACCTAAATCAATAACAGCTAATTTTGACATATCATTAAAATTAAAAGGCTGTTTATTGTATGGAACACAATACAACTAAACAACTATCTTCTTTTCTAAGAAAAAGATACTCCATTTTAGGTATAATGTAACATCAGGTATTAATTTATTTGCTATTTTCCCATATCCTGGAATGGCATAGTTCAATACTCGATTACCATCATTTTGCGTGCAATGGAGAAGATAGGCGACCCCAAACTGCATCCCTCCATAAAGCTGCGCCACTAATTTGTACTCAGACTCCCCGATACACTTTATCCAACCTGCTACCAAAGGTTTAGAGGTAAGGGGTGTAGCTTCATTACAAAAGGTGGTAAGGTTAAAGCGGCTCTGTCCATAAGCGATACCAAAATAAGCATTGGTCAATGGATTGAGATGCATTACATATAGCAGGGCTGCTGCACCATAGCTACCTTGTGACCTATATAATGCATTACCATGGATGCGCTCTTTAGGTTGATCAGATAGATAGCCAAGCGCAACAGATAACTGTAGAGGAGCACGGAAATGGAGATCCACGCCTCCGCCATAACGCTTTTGTCCATTGGGCCACATATTCCGTAAGAGTGTCAACCAGTTTACTCTTACGCCAACCTGCTGTACAAGAGGGGTATAGCTAGGTGCCAACATGGGTTTAGGAACAAAAAAAAGCTGCATAAGGTCTATAACATTACTATGTGCGATTTTGACCAATGGCAAAGCCTCCTGTGGAGGCTGCAAACCGTCTGCATCTAAGGGTGCTTTTGCTGCTTCCAGAGCAGGGTCTACTTTTTCTAGGCATATTGCTTTCGAAAGAGGTCTATCATGTGGATTTGCCCCAATAACGGCAACACTCAGCCATGTATGGACAACGATCATGCATAAGACGCTTATTTTTAGTGGGTATTCCATAGTTACAATATCAATATACGTATGTCTAAACTTAGCCATGACACTTATCTCCGAGCATGGCCATAACCCATCTTTCTTTTTGATGCATATCCTTATATAAGCCTATGTGCTTAAAGTTTGCACAACATAGTAAATCTACAACCTTTTCACCTAATGCTTCATTAATTTCTAAGCAGAGTGTACCATTTAGGCTCAAATGGCACGCTGCAAGTTGAATGATCCGTCTATAGAATAGAAGCGGGTCGGCATCATCTACAAACAAAGCTAATGAGGGTTCATAATCTAGGACATTTGCATGCATGAAGGCCTTTTCTTGCATACGCACATAGGGCGGATTGCTAACAATTAATGACCAATGGGATCGAGGAAGTGGATCGGCTAGAATATCAGCTTCTATAAAATGGACTGCTACACCTAACTGGGCGGCATTATATGCAGCAATTGCCAACGCCTCTTTGCTTATATCCATTGCATCTACTACCGCTTGTGGAAACCGCTGTTTGAGTGTAATAGCAATGCAACCACTACCGGTTCCTATATCTAGAATAGAAGTAGGATAGGCAAGCTGGTTCATTAAAAATGTAACCCATTCTTCTGTTTCTGGCCGTGGAATAAGCACTTCCGGTGTTACTTTAAAAAGGTTTCCAGCAAAATAGGTGGTGCCAATAACATACTGAATGGGCTCATGCTTTTTTAATCTACTGATTGCATCCAAAAGCTTTTGCTGCATAGCAGGTGAAATTTTGCACAATGGATTTAAGATATAGTCTGCTCCATCTACTTGCAAATAAGCATCCAACAATTGTTGAATCATCGCACGGCATGCTAACTTGTTTGGTATGGCCACCGCTAGCGCCTGACACAATAGATCTGATAACACTCGAAGGGGTATGACCACTTCAGAGGTTGCTGCATTAGAAAGTAGATTCATTAGATTTTTACCATATACATTGCCAGATTGCTAAAAGCTGCTTACGCCTTTTATGCCACCCTGCTGGTTACTTTTTCGAACTTGTAGTGAAAGTACATATAAGCAGGCTACTTTCAAAGAAACCAAGTATAGTATTAAAAACAGTTAAAATTAACAAGCCTAAATTGCTTTTTTAAATATTTTTTTATAAAATTGTGGGTTGTATTTTTTATTTAGCAAACCACTTAGCCATTATGTTGATGCATAGGCACAATCAATCTACTCTGGTGGCCCACGAAGAGGGCGAAACAGCTATTCTAGTAGCCCTGGTTACGCCCCAGCAACCTTGTACCAAAACAGAAGAATACCTTACAGAGCTGGCCTTTTTGGCAGATACTTGGGGATTAAAAATTGTTAAAAAATTTATGCAAAGGTTAGATTATCCCCATGGGGCTACCTTTGTAGGTAAGGGAAAGGTAGAAGAAATAGCTGCTTTTATAAAAACAGAAAAGGTTGATTACGCTATTTTTGATGATGAGCTTTCTCCCTCGCAAGTACGCAACCTAGAAAAATTACTATCTTGTCAGATATTGGATAGAAGCTTATTGATCTTGAATATTTTTTCCATGCGTGCCCAAACCAAACAGGCTAGAACACAAGTGGAGCTGGCACAGTATCAATATTTATTACCAAGGCTTACCAGAATGTGGACCCACCTTTCCAGTCAAAAGGGGGGCAGTGCGGGTATGCGTGGCCCTGGGGAGAAAGAACTAGAAACAGATAAAAGAATTATTCAAAGCAAAATTACCAAGCTGCGTGAAAAATTAGCAAATATTGCACAACAATGTGTAACCAGACGCAAAGGACGGAGTGATCTGATACGTGTTGCATTGGTAGGATACACCAATGTAGGCAAGTCTACTTTGATGCAGCTGCTATCCAAATCAGATATCTTAGCGGACAATAAGTTATTTGCAACTATAGATGCTACTGTACGTAAGGTAGTATTAAATGGGCACCCTTTCTTACTGACCGATACGGTAGGGTTTATTCGAAAATTGCCCCACACATTGGTAGCGTGTTTTAAATCTACACTAGAAGAAATTAAAGAAGCAGATTTATTATTACATGTAATAGATGCAGCACATGATGGTTTTCAAGAGCAAATAGGTGTAGTCAATCAGACTTTAATAGAAATAGGTGCAGAAAATCTACCAAGAATCTTGGTATTTAACAAGATAGACATCATCAAACAAAATAAAGAACATATACCAAGAGGTATACACACCACAGATACCCCATTAGAAGTTGCCTTACGAACAGGCACATATAGCCATACTGTTGATGATTATACTGCAGTTTTTATCTCCGCAACAAAAGGCCTCCAGATAGATCTTTTAAAAGAAACTATTACCAAAGCAATAGAGCAAATTCAAGCAAACAGGTATATAAAAGCCAGTTATTAACATTGCTTTGGCCCGCTACTCTAAGTGTTTATATTTCCAATGTGCTGCCTCCCCATGCTCTGCTATATAATCCATTCGCTCTGTGCGTACTTGCATTTCTAACCTTCCATACTGACAGGTTTCAAAGGTAAGATGGAGCGATTCATAACTACTATCCCTTGGTGTACTAACCCAATCTCTCATAATAGTGCAGACTGGGCTATAGAGGTCACTAACAATGCTAAGCACCCTCCAGCAAGCTATCTTTTCTTCTTGTAACGTTTTACCATCCATACCTGTTAAAATGATTCTAATAGCAGCAAGGTCATGTATTTGATCCACATCAACCTTTAATCTTTGCACTTTATTCCAAATAGAATAAATAGATTTAATCCGTTTTTTTAATATAAAATCAATACCATGTGCTTGCACTGCTGAATAGACTTCCTCAGCAATAAGATTTAACTTTTGTTGCCTTTGACACTTGGTCATACCAAGCTTAGCCGTAATAGAGTAATAACTAAGGGTATCTGTATGCTTTAACCAAAAATCTGCCAATTTAGCTTGAATGCTATATAACCGCATTCTATGCGAAAGTGGAATGTAAACACATTTTAGATCCAGTAAGAGCTTTCGGCTAGAGTTGTAGATCAATTCTGAATCTAAACTCACTAATGAGACACCGCTAGCGTTTACGCGAATGATGTCACAAATTTGTAGCAAAATTGCTAAAATACGGGGAGCGGATACATCAGGTGCATGATGAGAAGCTAGCATCGCACCACGACGCAACTTGGAACGCTTTAATCCATTAAGTTCAACCAGTATAGAAACTATTTTTAAGCCAAAACGCCTTTGAATCGCTTCTTTCCGCATCAAGCCTTTTAAGAAGGGTGGCGCTAAGATTGCAGCAATGGCAGTAGAAAGTCCCAAAGACATCTCCGTAGCAGCAATAGTCGCTACCTGAATAGATGCCCTTAGAGCAGCCTTGAATGCTTTTGAACTTGTCGGCCCTGCAAAGCTTTCTGTCCATGCACAAGCTTCCTGTATTTTTGACCAGGTATGCTGCATATCCTCTGCTCTTCCAGAGACTGCTCTTACAAGCTGATGTAGGTTCCAATCATTCAGGTCAAGCATTTCATTTCTTTTCATGACTCTATACAATCAAAAGTTTTTACATAAACCAACACCATAAGCGATGGTGTTTGGCTGATGCCTCACTTCAAGTAAGGCTTACCCCTCTTCAAAGTTACAACTTTATAAATTTGTACGGCACACAAGAGAAGAAGAAATACTTCAATTTTGGGAACCCTCTAAAACGAGTGAATGATAATTTTAAACAAAGTTTATTAGAATTACAAAAAAATAAAGATGAAGAAGACAGTACTTCATAGTACCTAGGGCCGGAATCGAACCGGCACGATATCACTATCATTGGTTTTTGAGACCAACGCGTCTACCAATTCCGCCACCTAGGCAATAAAAAACAGCAGCTATCCAAATAAAAAAAGAGCCTGATAGTGCAATATATAAAGATCTATTCTAAAGTGAACAGATAAGAGGTCGCGAGTGGGATCGAACCACCGTAAGAGGTTTTGCAGACCTCTGCCTAACCACTCGGCCACGCGACCCAACAGTATTCAAGCAACTATTCTTGATCTTCTGCTTTTGTATTTTGCTCTAGTTTTTCCTTCAAATCAGCAAAAGCTTCAAATCCTCTAGCAGATGGTGCTTTGTCTGCTTTTGCGCCTCCTTTCGTTTTACCCTCAGCTTTGACCTCGATTTCTGGATTAAATAGAACTTGATGGGACAAAATGATTTTTTTATCTCCTTTAGAAAACTTGATGACTTGTAAATCCAACTCTTCTCCAACTTCTGCTTCTCCCCCATCTGATTTCATTAAATGCTGTTGCGGAACATGGCCTTCTATACCATGCGCCAATTCAACCACAGCACCACGACCTGGAGTTTTTTTCAGAATGGTGCCTTTATGTAGCGTACCTATTTGAAAAATCTTTTCACAAGCATCCCATAGGTTTTCTTGCTTTAAGCCTAGTGAAAGGCGTCTATTTTCCCGATTAATGCCTAGTACAATCACTTCTAACTTTTCGCCCAACTTGAGTACGTCAGCCGGGTGTGCCACCCGCTTGGTACCAGAAAGACGCGAAACATGCAACAGCCCCTCAATACCAGGTTCTAGCTCTATAAAAGCACCAAAATGGGTTAAATTGCGGACAACACCTTCATGGGTGGCTCCTACTGCATAGGTAGATAAGAATGCCTCTTGTTCCCATGGATCTCCCGTTAATTGCTTAATACCCAAGGATATTTTATGGTTTTTCCGATCCAACGACAATATGCAGGTATCAATGGTATCACCTACTTTGTAGTATTCATTGATGTCGCGCAAGTACTGAGACCATGAAATATCTAAAACATAGACAAAGCCCTCAATACCAGGCATCAACTCTATAAAAAGACCATAATCGGCAATATTGGTTATGGTTCCCTTAATAGTAGATCCTACCTGCATGGTTTCTGGAAGAGCATCCCATGGATGATCTTGAAGCTGCTTCATACCCAAAGAAATACGCTTCTTATCTTCATTAAAGCCAATGACCACCACACGTACCTTTTCGCCAAGTGTGAAGAGTTCCTCTGGATGGTTTACCCTACTCCAGGACATATCTAACTTATGGAGCAAACCGTCTACTCCGCCCAAATCAATAAAAGCACCAAACTTGGTAATGTTCTTTACATATCCCTCTAGAATTTGACCTTTTTCAAGCTTGCTCATGATTTCGAGCTTCTGCCCTTCTAGCTTCTTTTCAGTAAGCGCTTTATGCGAAACGACCACATTATCATTGGCATGGTTGATTTTAATGACCACTACATCAATGGTCTTGCCTACAAAAATATCAAAATCTAAAACAGGTCTTATATCAATTTGTGAACCTGGCAAAAAGGTTTCAACACCACAAACCTCTACAATCAATCCTCCCTTGGTTCTGCGTTTGACAAGTCCTTCTAGCACCTCCCCATGCTCCAATGCATGTTGAATTTTCTCCCAGGCCCTTACCAATTTTGCTTTTTTACGAGAAAGTACCAATTGACCTTTGGCATTTTCTGTTTCTTCTATATATACTTCGACCTCATCTCCAGGTTGTAATTCAGGCAGATCCCTAAACTCAGAAGCAGCAATTAGCCCATCGGATTTGTATCCAACCCCTACAACTACATCTTTATTGGTGATGCTTATCACCGATCCCTTTACTACTTCATACTGATTAATAGCGCTTAAGGTAGCTCCATATATTGCAGCGATATCTACTCTTTCTTGATCTGTATATGCACTGCCTAATTTACCAGCCTTGTCATATTGATCCCAGTTGAAAACTCCTTCTGTTGCATTCATAAGGACGCGGTATTGACTTTATTACTTAAAAAACAGCATTAAACTATTCGTTTTGATACTGCTTTACGTGATTAAAAAATGAAATTAACTATACAACCTCTATGTAAGCGGCATGCGTTACGCACCAACCTTGGCTTACAAGCTATAAAGTTACGAAAAAAATATAAAGACCAATCATCTGGGTTGGGATACTTTGTCGAGTAAATACTTTTTGTTTACATTGTTATCAACAGGGGGCTGCCAAAAAGTATCCATACAGGATCCAACTATAGATCCCCAAATATCTCCAGCTGGCCCGGCAACCCATGAACCCACACATCTACCAATAGTATTACAATTGACACAACTACGTAACCCATCTAGTAGTAGTTTGCACAAACTACAACCCGCATAAGCATACTGCTGCTCCTGCTCATCAATGGAGTGAGGCTGTTTCTGCTTACCCACATTAAAACCTATAATTTGAGATAATAGCTTCTCGCAACAATGTTTAATCTGAGAGCCACCATAAGCGCCAAAAGTAAATACAGCCGAAGCAAAAAGCGAAAATACCCACCCAGGTAGTACCTGGTTAAGGCCTAGGTATGACCATACATATGGAACCATAAAATATCCAGAAATATATGAAAACCAATTAGAAAAAGTAACGAAATTACCTTCGAAGGTATCACAAGCCCGAGACACGTCACATAGGGATATATAATACAACCGAGAAAAAAAGCTAGATAGGCATGTATAACAAACCTGAGGCAAAAAACAGGGCTGCTTATCTTGCCGACTAGGATAGTGATATAGCCCTTCAGTATTGGCATTATCATGATTTATCTTATTGCACCCACACTGGTCCACCACATCCCCTTGTCCAAGCAGGCCAGTATTATTCCTAACACCGCTACACCCACCTAATAGCGATATAGATAAGAACAACAAAAATCGTATAGCATTACCTTTTAAACTACTATATCTGGCGATAAGCCAATTTATTGAATTTTTTATTATGCTTGTATTTTTTATCATAAATTTATGCTGAATAAAGCATATGCATACTTGTATCTATTATCTATCCAAGCCAATACTTAAAGCTGTGCGTACTACAAGGATAGTGCTACCTAAACGGCCTAAAATATCAGGAAGCCACCTCATTATCTACATCGGGCTCGGCATTCCTATGCTTAGCCATGCATATATTTTAGGATATCCTTAACATGATTAATAGAGTAAGTAACATAAGAGGTAGAGGTAGCATATATAATAGCATTATAAATATTATCGCAAATCTGCTGCGTAACATTCCCAATGGATGATCTACTATGTATTGCATCAGGTGAAATATTGCTAAAAGCATGGTCAGCAACAGAGGCCACCAGAGAGGCACCATTACTAAAAACAGAAATACCAGATGCTTTTTCAACACAGCTTCCAGCAACACCTATAACACTCCTACCAATATTACCAGCAGCATGCCACCGCTTACTGGTAGCCTTACGAACCATCATTAAATGACGCCTGAAATCAGGGCCAGAGCAGTAAGCACAGACAACCTTGCTACACTCTCTTACTATCTGTTTACAGAAATCTTTACCAATAAACCGTGGTATATAATACACTATCATAGAATCAGCAGACATACCAAGCATATGAATCAAAGCATGTATCAAAACATCTCTTAAAAGGCTAGCTGTATAACTTTCAAATGAAGCTACATACATGTCCTTAACACACCCTAACAACACCATAAAATCTAAATGCTTATGCATGCCAGCACCAGCATTAGGTGCCTTATAAGCAACCTCATAAGGCTCAGTTAAACTATTCAAGAAATCAGGGTCAACAAAGCACCGGTACACAAATCCCCTAAAATGCGCCAGTTGTTTCTTACAAGAAGCCGTAAGAGCATCACGAAAAAGCCCATAAAGACTATCCGCCAACTTTTGATGCGTATAATCAAACAAACAGTCAGGGGTAGAACGAGATGAAGGAAAGTGGCAGTCAAAAAAATAAGCCAGCAATGACTTAACAAGATCACCTTCGAGTTTAGATAGACATGATTTTTTAACAAATATCAATAGAGGTGAATTTTTGACAAACGAGATAAAACCATCATTGCCATTATTACCAGACTGAGGAGCCAAAGGCATTTGTTGTGTTTGCGTATAGGCTGGCACTTTATCCTGGTTTGTATGCACTACTTGAGCCGCTTCAAACGACTTGCAACCCAAGCGGGCGCTTGTCAGGCCATTGCATCCAGTTAATATCAATACTAGAAAATAAAAAACAAAGTGTGTTATATTGTTGTTTGTTTTCATTTTATTAATTACATTTAGTTGAATAATGATAGGCTAAAGTTTATTGCTAAGCTGAAGGCGATTCAATGCTTATTAATAAAGCCTATCCATGGTATCTGTTCAGGAAACAAAAACAGTTTAAAGGGTGAATGTTATGGATCGTTACAGGGACATTTTACTACTATGACCATAACCTTGAATGCATACTCAAATTTTTTATCGGCAGCCATCAGCAAGAGACCATACTAACGGGCTATACACACAGCTACAGTACAGTGTACTCCTTAACTTAAGGCTGTTGGTTGAATGAAACAAGCCTTGCGTAAAAGGGGCATAAAAGCAGACCTAGAGAAGTGGAATTACCTAATTGTATCCATTCATCACTATGGCTACGTTTTTCTGAAAAAGAAATAGGCTAACCCATTACCAGCCCCGCATCTCCTTCGATAAAAAAATGGCGCTCTAGTAAAAGACTAACACGTGAGCGATTATTGTTCAACGGATTAGAAAATCGCCTGTTTGAAGCCCGCTTGCGGGCTGAGTTCACGATTTTCCCGCTGAACAATATATCGATTCAGCTATTTACTATCGGGCCAGACTTTTTATCGAAGGAGATAAGGCGGCTAGCCAGAGGCGTGAATAGATACCTACTTTCTCACTCCAACTTTTTGGAATATCTTTTTTAGGCAGTGTTATGAGAAGGATAAAAGGTATGAACGAAAATTATTGACCGCCATCCTCAGCATCATAATAAACACCACACTCTTCGTCATCCTCATCAGTATCGATGCCACTATCAGGATCACCTTTAGGCTGATTACTAGAAGATTCATTGACTTTAAATGTAATCACGGTCAAACCCTCTTCGGTCTCCTTACCAAAATCATAACTCGAAATATCAGGAGTCGCAACATCAGGAACCTTAGTCCAATAGTTATAAAAGGAAGAAGCAAGAGATGTAATGCCATAACAAACATTAGCCACAACCCACCCAAGACTATTGAAAACATAGGGTGTAGCCAGTATTACACCACGAGTAGCTCCACTAAAAGTATGCTTACCAATAGGGGCCAGAATAGCACTACCATAATACGCACCTTTGCTAGAACCATCCTCTATACTTTTCACAATGGAGCCACTGCTACCAACAGCACACACCCCACCTCCCATAGCACCAACTCCTCCCCCAACTGCACCTCCCAAAACACCTCCAACTACCTCACCAAGGTAGCCAGCAATATCAACAGAAATATTAGCTATGGAAGGATTGTTACTTACTGCACTTTCCCCTCCTACAATTTGCCCTACGGCATCAGTAGTAGATTTTTTAGGTGTGAGTGTATCATTTTTTATGTCATTGACAGATTGTAAACCCTGAGGTGTTTCACTTTTGTTTGATAACTCCCCCTGCTTAATGAACCCAATCTGCCTAGCACCACTGCATCCAGCCAACCCTAGTGCAGGAAGGTAAAGAACACTTATAAATAGATACTTTTTAAGGTTTTTGCTCATTTTTATTTAAATTATTCATTTAACTGGCACATGACGCCAAGCCTATTATAGATTACCGCCCCCAATTCTTAAATCTCTATCCATTGATTAAGCTCCAGGGAAATAAGAAACCCAAATTTAGATAATTTTTCTGAGCTATCCAATTTATTTTAACGCACTTCCAACTTTTCCGTTACGCTATTTCGCTTCTAGCAGCGCCTGTTTATCAAAAATCTTCATAAGTTTCTCTTTCAGATCTACCGCTTTAAAACAATTGGCAAAACCATTGGCTTCTGTTTGAAAGCCATTTTCATCTGGGTTTTCAGCAGCATTGACACAAGTTACCAACATGCCCAATGCTAGGTCTGCATTGTTGGCAATAGAGGTAAGCCACTTTTTAGCTTTTTTAAGCATTTCTTCCTTATAGCTGACCACTTCACTCACCAGGCCCATACGCTCTGCATCTTCTGCACCAATACGCTTACCAGTCATGAGGTATTCTAGTGCTTTGGTCTTTCCTAATAACTGCGTCAACCGCTGGGTGCCGCCAAAACCAGGAATAACTCCATAGGCAATTTCTGGAAAAGCAAAAATCGCATTCTCAGAAGCAAATCGAAAATGGCAAGCCAATGCCAGCTCAAAACCAGCACCAAATGCATAACCATTCACAGCAGCTAAAATAGGCTTAGGACAATTTTCTATAAAAGCCAATACCTCTTGGCCATTTTCTGCAAACTTTCTTGCATTCAATTCACTTAACTTGAGTAACTCAGAAACCTCCGCTCCTAAAGAGAAAATTTCTTCTCCTTCTCCAGTAATGATTACGCCTTCTATGGCATCATCGTCATATACTTCTTGAATGACATTACGCAATTCAATAAGCCTTTTATCTGTTAAAGTAAAAGATTTTGAACCGGATTTAAAAGTAATGGTCAAAATACCATCTTCTAGACTACTTTGTAATGATTCTGTTTTTTCCATGCTGGATGCAAATTTGTTTTATAGCTTAATTAACCAACCGGTATGCAATAGGCACATTGCACTTTTTCTATCTAAGCAGCTGTATGTTCCATCTATTTTATTCCAAAGCTAAAAACCATACTACCCAAATATAAAGGATATTTAAATTTAAATAGTGCAACTTTTTTTGAATAGTAGCCTGCATCCTATTTTAACCATTAAAGGTGAATCACTTCTCCATAAGCAGCAGCCACTGCTTCCATAATGGCTTCTGACATAGTCGGGTGGGGATGGGTACTATTTTGAATTTCATATGCAGTAGTTTCCAACTTACGTGCCACAACTACTTCTGCAATCATTTCTGTGACATGGGCACCCACCATATGTGCACCAAGCCATTCCCCATACTGGGCATCAAAAATTACTTTTACAAACCCTTCTGGCGTACCAGCTGCATGTGCTTTGCCAGAAGCAACAAATGGGAAGATGCCTACTTTAATATCATAACCGGCTTCTTTTGCAGATTTTTCTGTATAACCTACGGAAGCTACTTCAGGTTGTGCATAGGTGCAAGCGGGTAGATTCTTGTAATCCAATGGCTCTGGTGTAAGACCTGCTATTTTTTCTACACAAATAATCCCTTCTGCCGAGGCTACATGGGCTAAAGCGGGCCCTTTGACAAGGTCTCCAATCGCATAAACCCCATTACAACTGGTCCTATAATAGGGATCTACCGCAACCTTACCTGCTTCCATAAGAATTCCATTCTCTTCTAAACCAATATTTTCTATATTAGGCTGTACACCAACGGCAGCAAGGACCAAATCGCTTCGAATCTGTAGATCGCCTGATTGGGTAGCAATATGTACTATAGGGGAAGCTTGCACCACCTCTACTTTGGTAACTTCTGCAGCCGTATAGACCTGCATACCTTTTTGAGTAAAAGATTTGAGGATTTGTTTGGATACATCTTCATCTTCAAGGGGCAATAAATAGGGGCTACACTCCACCAAAGTCACTTTGGTGCCTATTGTATGGTAAAAGTAGGCAAATTCACATCCAATCGCACCGCCTCCTACAATCACGATAGAGGCTGGTTGAGTCGTGCGTGCAAGTGCTTCTCGGTAGCCTATAACATGGGACCCATCAATAGGGAGATGCGGCAACTGACGGCTTCTTGCACCAGTGGCTAAGATAATATGTTGCGCACGGTAAAGGTGGGTAGCACCGGTTGGTGTGGTAACGGAAGCAGTACCATTGGGAAGCAGCTTGCCACGCCCTTCTAAAACAGTAATTTTATGCTTTTTAAAAAGATGGTGAATGCCCTTGCTCATAGTAGCTGCAACATCCCGACTCCGCTGCATCATGGCTTTAAAATTAGGTCTAACTTGAGCTACTTCAATACCATAAGCTGCAGCATGGTTCAAATAATCCAATACCTGAGCACTTTTTAACAATGATTTTGTAGGAATACAACCCCAGTTTAGGCAAACACCACCCAACGCTTCTTGTTCTATAACAGCGACTTGCATACCTAACTGAGCAGCCCTAATAGCAGCAACATACCCACCTGGACCACTTCCAATTACAATAAGATCATATTCCTGAGACATAAATTAGTTGTTTACTTCCGGTCTCTTTTGAAACTCGATTGCTAAAGAGGCCTACTATATATAAAAAAAACTACAACTTGCGATATGCTAGACAATTATAGTTAAAAAGCAACTAATGTACTACACCCAGTTGCTCCTTTATCGTATGAATGGCCTGATTCTTTTCTGCCATAATCATCAGCAAGTCAAAAGCAGTAATGACTGTATCACCTCTGGGAATAACATATACGCCATTGCGTTTTATAAGGACAATCAATACATTTTCTGGAAAGCTTAATTGTACTATTTTTTTACCAATAGCAGGGGAATCTTCTGGAATCATCACCTCTATTAATGCACTGTCTACTTCTTGAGACAACTGAATGGTAGGTTCATGTTTTTCCACTTTGGGTGCTTCTAGTTGTAGCCACTTGGCAAGGGGCGAAAGTGTGGTGCCTTGAAATAAGATAGAAGTAAGCACAATAAAAAAAACAATATGGTAGATCACATCTGCTTGATGAATATTATCCAGCAATGGATAAGTAGCAAACACAATCGGAACCGCCCCTCTAAGACCTACCCAAGAGACAAAAATCTTATGGTTTAAGTTTAATGTTTTAGAAAAAAACAAGGAAATAAAAACACTCAGCGGCCGGGCTACAAACATTAAAAAGATGGAAAGCAATAGGCCAATCCCAGCTATAGGTATGAGCTTAGCAGGATACACCAACAGCCCAAGCATAATAAACATAATGATTTGCATCAACCAAGAAATGCCTTGACAAAATTGAATAATACTTTTTTTATGTGGGAAATCTTTATTCCCTAAAATCAATCCTACAAGATAAACGGCAAGAAAGGCATTGCCATGCAAAAAATGTGTAGCTGAATAGGTAAAAATAACAACAGCCAGCATCAAGCCGGGGTAAAGCGAACGGTTGGCAAGACGCAAGTTGTCCAACAGTAAAAGCATGATTTTACCGACTAAAAAACCAGCTAGCCCTCCTACAACCATCTCTTGAATAAAGATAAAAATAGCTGACATGGGGCTAATGGCCTGTTTGGTAATGAGTAATGTTTTAAACAAAAACATTAAAAACCAAGCCATTGTATCGTTACTTCCAGATTCTAGCTCTAATAGAGGACTGAGATTGGCCTTGAGGTGCATGTTTTTAGCGCGAATAATTGCAAAGACAGCAGCTGCATCTGTAGAAGCAACAATTGAGCCCATCAGGAGCCCTTCTAATAAAGTAAATTGTATGCTACCCCCCCAGAGGGCTGTAATGCCCCAAATAAATAGCCCTACACTAAAGGTAGTAATTAAAATACCTACAGTGGCCAACAATATACCATTCCAAAGAATGGGGCGTATATGCTTATACTCGGTTTCTATACCCCCTGTAAAAAGAATCAAACTCAGGGTAATAGCACCCAATAATTGAGCAGCTATGGGATTATGAAAATCAATATTGCCCAATTTTTCATGACCTGCCGCCATGCCTACCAACAAAAAAATAATCAATGCTGGAATACCCAATCTGGTAGACAGCTTGGTAATCACAATACTGAGAAAAAGTAAAAAAGAGCCGGCAATAAGTAAGCTTTCTGGAACTATATGCATCGATTTCTATGTTAAAACATAAGACCTTCTGCAAAACCTATTTCTAATGGCAATTTTGGTGTCGAAGCTTGTCTATACTCCTCAAATACATCTAGTATGCTGCGGTGCTCGACTACGCTTCTCCTAAAAATTGCTGATCACAAATAGATTTTGCAGAAGGTCTATATAAGCAAGTTCCATACAACTGGCATATGATTGGTATGCTAGATGATGGTCTTTGTAAGTAAGGTAAATTTACGTAAAATTAGTTCATCAGACCTCTTTTGAAAGTCGATTTCTAATGGCTTTAAAAGATATCTAATAGAAAAGAATGATATAAATGCCTTAGCATGCTTAACTTTGTAATAATTTTTTTAACCTTATTTCAAGCTTAGCTTAGCACAAGCAAATAGGTTACGCCAAGGCATCTTATGCGTTATTTTATATATATATCCTATTTTGGTAAAGCCTATAGTGGCTGGCAGATTCAAAAAAATGCAGTTGCGGTGCAACAGGTAATAGAAATGGCGCTTGGCAAGCTGCTAGCTACTGCAGTGGTTGTTTCAGGCAGCAGTCGAACAGATAAAGGGGTCCATGCAGTGCAACAGGTAGCCCATTTTGATCTCGTCACACCAATAGATCCTACCCATTTAGCCTACAAGATGAATAGGATTTTGCCATCTGATATCAGCATTAGCGCCATTCGGCCAGTAATAGCGGATGCCCATGCCCGTTTTGATGCAAGCCATCGTAAATATGCCTATACCATCGTTACAGAAAAAGATCCCTTTTATAGAGACAAAGCAGTCTGGTTGCGCCGCATGCCACCGCTTACCTTATTGAACCAGATAGCAGCTATGTTTACCGGGAAAGCTGATTTTGAATTTTTCAGTAAGGTAACCGATGCAACAAAGGGTTTTATGTGTAATGTAGAGGAGGCTTTTTGGCTGCAGACAGATTACAAGGTTGTTTTTTACATAAAAGCAAATCGTTTTTTGCGAGGTATGGTGCGAGCGATTGTAGGGATGATCCTGAAAGTAGCAACTGGTCAAATGGATGTAACCACGTTAACACAACTCATTAGACACAAACCTGAGGTCCGTCCAACACTTACTTTAATGCCACCACACGGCTTAACATTAATGGAAGTAGGGTACCCAGAAGCCTTATTTATACAATAAAATGCATTATAATCAAGATCCTATTGTTGCACTAGCTACACCACAAGGTGTTGGTGCCATTGCCGTAGTGCGCCTATCTGGAAAGGGGGTCATTGAAATGGTCAACCAACTATTTTGTGGAAGTGATTTAACCCAACAAGCCTCCCATACGATCCATTTTGGCCTCATAAAACAGGGAGATGTTACAATTGATGAGGTATTGGTTTCCATTTTTATTGCGCCCCACTCCTTTACTAAAGAAGATGCTGTGGAAATTTCTTGTCATGGTGCACCTTTTATTGTCGAACAATTGATCCAATTGCTTGTAGCACAAGGTGTTCGCATAGCGGAGCCGGGTGAATTTACCAAAAGGGCGTTTTTAAATGGACGGTTTGATTTAGCTCAAGCAGAAGCGGTAGCTGATTTGATTGCAGCCGATAGCAAACTAGCCCATCAAACTGCGCTGCATCAAATGCGCGGTGGCTTTTCTTTAGAACTACAAACTTTGCGTAAAGCATTATGCCACTTTGCAGCAATGTTGGCACTAGAACTAGATTTTGCAGAAGAGGATGTTGCCTTCTTAGACAGAAAGGATTTAAAAATCTTAGCTGGTGCATTGATTGAAAACTTAACGCCACTTATAGATAGTTTTAGCCTAGGCAATGCTATCAAACAGGGGGTTTCTGTTGTGATTGTGGGCAAGCCCAATGTGGGTAAATCAACCTTATTGAACCAACTATTACAAGAAGAACGGGCCATTGTTTCGCCTATAGCAGGTACTACACGAGATGCCATTGAGGGAACATTACACTTAGGGGGCATACGGTTTAGGTTTGTGGATACAGCTGGTTTACGGGAAAAGACATTAGATTCCATAGAAGCAATAGGCATTGAACGCACCAAGCAGCAACTCAGCAAAGCCTGTGTAGTGCTCTACCTAGTTGACCTCTCCCATATGACCTTGAAACAAGCAGAAGAAGATTTAGTTGCATTGGGTTTGGAAGGCTTGCCGCTACTTAAAATTGGCAATAAAATAGATCTTGCGCCAGCTGCTGCGCTAGAAAATTTTAAAGATTATTTGCTGATTGCCGCACAAGCTGGTAGGGGGATCGCAGAACTTAAAGGTAAACTTTTGGAATTAGTAGCGCAAAAACCTACCGATGGGTCAGCCACTATTATAATCAATATACGCCATTGCGACCGATTGCAAAAAAGTAAAGAAGCATTAGAAGCTGTGGTTACAGGACTTGGGGAAGAACGGTCCAATGAGTTACTGGTAGTGGATATAAACCGTGCCCTACAGGCATTGGGTGAAATTACGGGAGAGATTACGACAGAAGAGATTTTAGGAGAAATTTTTTCTAAATTTTGTATTGGGAAATAATAGTATCTATTCACGCCTGTGGCTGGTCCCCTTATCTCCTTCGATAAAATGGAGTATTGGTATACGCAGCACTTATGGCCACCGATAAAAGATTTGACGCGCAGTAAAGGCAATGAAACAATCTATTGTTCAGCGGAAAAAACAGAACTTGCCCACTAATGTGGGCTTCAAACAGGCTGTACTTTGGTTTTTAGCTAATTTAATTGCTTCTTTAAATGTTTTTTGTGTCAAATCAAGTTTTTTGTCAATGAAAGCATAGTAAAACCACCCTTCCTCCCCCTATTTTCTATTTTAGTCTGCAAGAATCCTATTGTATAATTCAAAAACCTTGTATATATTAATTTTTTAACACTACAACAACACATTTCGTCATTTTACATACCCATGACCTTAATCGTCCTGTTTTGGATATTATATAAATTTGCCTTAGTTTTTATTTTTTCTTGCACTGGAAATCAAACAAAAAAGACTTTACACATATTCCGAACAAGTTATATATTGGATCAGCAAATAAGCAATAAAGCAGCATCAAATCTCCCTGCTGGCAAACGAGCTAGAGTAGCGCTACAAAATTTTTCTTTGGGCGAAGAGGGATCAAGCCAAAATAAAAAAAGGAAACCATCTGAGTATCCACTACCGCCTGATCTAATCCTCAATAAAGAAAGCGCAACTGTTCAAATATCATCAAGCATACGCAATAATCATGTTACCGCTACTGGTACGGAGGTGGTTGCTCCAGCTAATTTGAATAAAAGTCAAAATATATCTGCTCAAGACAGTACAATAAAAAACAGACTAAAACATACAATCAACAATGATACTAGTCTCCATAGTACTCCAGACAAGGATACAAAAGAGTGGTTAGACAGTTTGCCCAATACAAAATTTTTTAAATGGTTAAAACGGGAAATAAATAATGCGCCAAATAGCCAATTATGTAAAAAAATAATAGCCCAACTTATTGCTTTGCGCAAATTGAAGGTGCCCTCTACGTTCACCAGTAGTATATACGAAAAATGCACGGATCTAGAACGCTATGGAAATTTCCTGAATAAAGTTTTGGTAAAATATGAGCCGTCCGGGTATGCACTAACACCTAAACTACAGAAGATATTGCAACATGGTATTAAGCTGCGCAATCTATCCAGTATGTTAGGTGGCGCTGGTCATAAATCCCCTGAAGCATTTGAAGCGTTAATCAATACGCTAAGCGATGAGAATATGCTGGACAAGCTTAAAAAATTAAAAGACTTAGGCTTTGAAGTAAGCAGTCTATCCAGTATGGTACATCACTCGCGTCATAAATCCGCTGAAACTTTTGAAGCGTTGACTAATAAGCTAACCAATCAGAAAAATCGGAACAAGCTTAAAAAGTTAAAAGCATTAGGCTTTGAAGCAAGCAATCTATCCAGTATGTTAAATGGCGCTGGTAAAAAATCCGCTGAAGCGTTTGAAACGTTACTCAATAAGTTAACCGATCGGAAAAATCGGAAAAAGCTTAAAAAGTTAAAAGCATTAGGCTTTGAACCAAGCAATCTATCCAGTATGGTAAATGGCGCTGGTCATAAATCCCCTGAAGCATTTGAGCAGTTAATCAATAAGCTAAGCGATGAGAATATACTGACCAATCTTAAAAAGTTAAAAGCATTAGGGTTTGAAGTAAGCAATCTATCCAGTATGGTAAGTGGCGCTGGTCATAAATCCGCTGAAGCGTTTGAAGCGTTAATTCATAAGCTAAGCGATGAGAATATACGGGACAATCTTAAAAAATTAAAAGACTTAGGCTTTGAAGTAAGCAATCTATCCAGTATGGTAAATGGCGCTGGTCATAAATCCCCTGAAGCATTTGAGCAGTTAATCAATAAGCTAACCAATAAAGAGAGCTTCTCTAAGCTTGAAACATTACAAGCACAAGGTATTCAGTGTGGTCATTTATCTGCCCTGGTAAGAGGATCAGGTATGAAAGCATTTGATGCATTAAACGATGTAATCAACATACTAACCAACGACAAATATCTTGACACCATAAAAAAGGTTTCTGCTGCTATCTATACCACCCCAGATGTAATCAATAAAAATGATGAAATTTTGGTAAGTAGCAAGGCAAGTAAGCTGCTAAAAGCTATAGGAGATTTGAGAAAACAACCATCTATTAATGACCCAAGCGAACATAGACAATTCAAGAAGTTTTTAACAGATTGCTATGCTAAAGGTAACCATGTAGAGGATAGTCTTTTGGAAGTACAAAAAGTCTCTAATGATGACCCTAGGAAAAGTTTGCATGGACAAGATAAAGTAGTAGCTAAAAAAAAGATAACCAAAGGTACTATACTAGGTATTTATACCGGTATATTGCTATGTGAGGAAGACCCTATCGATCATGCAATTGAGTTTGCTTATTTAGCTACAAAAGGCATTTATGGGGTAAATAAACTAAATAGTTATAGTTTTGGTATCGACCTTGATACATCTGTCCCACTCTATCTGAGTGCATGCGGAAGAGGGAATATCTTAGCCAAGATTAATGCCAATCAGACTTATGATGCTCAATCTAATGACCATCAAGCCAATAAACCCAATGTGTTAGCCTTATGGAGTAGTTATGATGGGGTGACACCATTTATATTGTTTTCTGCAACGCAGGATATTCCAGCTAACACAGAACTGTTATTGGATTATGGTCAACTATACTGGTCTGATCATAATGGTAATGATGATGTGTCTAATCCAGATGCCAATGCCTATAGGTCTTGCTTAGCGCAAAAAAAACATTACGTAGGGCAAAGCAACAGTATAATGGTACTGAAATTGTTTAACAAACACAACCCTGACTTATATCAAAAATTAGTAGAATATATAGAAACACCGTGCTTTAGTGCATTAGAAGGTAAAGATAGAATGATAGAATGCAGAAAAATTGATGATGCCAACACAATAGATTATCGTATATACAAACTGCCAGGAGAAGCAGCTATAGGGAAACCATCTCAAGATTATTACTCAATTGACTGGCATCCATCCGTTGGATTGGATGCATTGAACAAATATACTTATCTATTCACGCCTGTGGATCGGCCCATTATCTCCAAAAATATTAGCCCTCCCTCTTATTAAAACTTATTTAAAATCCTAAAAATAGATATTACAAAAAATGATAGGCTCTTTTAGGCTATTTTCTTTTTATAAACTTTTTATTATTTGACAAATTGTACGTAGCTTAGCGGAAGTTTCTCTCTAAGCACGTGGTGCATTGGTAGGCTTATTCAATTTAAGCAGTGCCCAGAGGGAACCATTTAACAAGGCTTAATTTCATTTATTTTATATGCTGCTTATAGGCTTAGCGATACTGTTACTCGCTTCTTTTTTGGGATCTCGGTTACAAGGCATGAGTTTGAGCATGCTGGGCGGGTTGGGTGTATGGTTATTTATGGTGTTTTTAAATGCAACGCCAGCAGATCCTCCTTTTCAAATCGTGCTTTGTATTGCTGCAGTAGTTGCAGCAGTGGGCACCATAGAGGCTGCAGGTGGGTTGAGCTATCTGGTGCAACTGGCTGAGTTATGTATTCGAAAACACCCACGTAGCATTATATATATTAGCCCTATGGTAACCTATGCGATTACCTTTTTGGGTGGTACCAACCATATTGCTTATTCTATTCTTCCTGTTATTGCAGAGGTTTCTAAAGAAGTAGGCATTAGACCAGAGCGCCCTTTATCACTTTCTGTTATTGCCGCTTTGCACGGTGCGCTTGCTAGTCCTATTTCTTCTATAATGGTTATTTTAAGCGGGTTTTTAAAGCTTTCTGGCATAGAAATTGTTACCATTTTTAAGATTATCATTCCTTCAACCATTGGTGGATTACTCATGGCAACATTTGTAACCAGCCTATTGGGTAAAGAGATGCCCGAGGGCTCAACGGCAACAGAAACAACAGCAACAGCTATGCCCTCTACCCTACTGCCACGTGGTGCTGGGACGGCAAAGCTTTCGATTGTTTGTTTCTTGCTAGGTGGCTTGGCTACTGTTTTAATAGATTCTGTGCAATCTTTACGCCCTTCTTGGGAAATAAATGGCTTAAAAACGCTCCTGCCCTCTGCATACATTATGCCTCTTGTAATGTTATCTACCGCTGCATCTATTATGTTGTTGTGCCGGATTGCACCCAAGGCTATTACCCAGGGTAAGGCCTTTACTGCTGGCGTACAAGGGATGTTCTCTATTTTAGGTATTGCTTGGCTAAGTAGTACATTTGTGCAGAGTAATAAGCCAGTTTTACTGGAGTTCATATCAACTTACCTTTCTGCACCCTGGCAATTTTCTATTATTCTACTCAGTATGGCTGCTATTATAGGTAGCTCTGCTACTACAATTCAGGCGGTATTTCCATTGGGTATCGCTTTAGGAATTCCCCCTAAAATATTATTGGCTTCTGCAGCAGCTGTAAATGGCGTCTTTATTATTCCAATTTATCCAACCATGTTGGCGGCTATGCATTTAGATACTACAGGTACAACCCGAATTGGCAAGTTCCTTTTTAACCATAGTTTTATGTTGCCAGGCTTGGTTTCAATCGCTGGTGCCATTGGCATCGGCTTCTTACTGGTTTATATCGGTGGTTTATAATCGCTTCTCATATTTAATACATACATACAATGATTACAATTGGATGGCTGATGCTCCTATTGCTGCTTATAATAGGTTTACGCTTAGGTGGGGTCTCGATTGGTCTATTGAGCGGATTGGGCTTAGGACTGTTAACTTTTTCAGTCCAACCTACAGCTCCCCCTAATGACTTAATGCTCTTACAGACCACCTGGTTTCTTCTAATGTCCACATTAGAAGCCGCTGGTTTTTTTTATCTCCTGCAAACCAAACTCAGGGCCTGTATAGAACAGGTCCATTATCATTATGGGTTTTTGATTGCGCTGTTTTGCTATGGATTGGTCTTTTTAACAGGAGATAAAAAATGGCTACAGCCATCTCTATGCGATCAAAATGGGCTCCATAGCGACAAAGCACGGCTATTTGTTCCTATCACCATTGCTGCGCATATGGCGCTACTGGCAAGTCCTTTATCTATTTCAGGCATACCGCTCATAGTGGTGGCAAGAAATAGTGGATTTCCTACTCTAGCTTTGATAGGGGTCATAGTTGCCACCACAGTCGGCCTCACAATGGTCAGTAGCTTGCTGGCCAGCCTTATGCCCAATAAATGGCTGATACCACTATGTAAAGAAGCTCAGAACCCTCCTCAAGGTAATGATGAGCAGGTAGCCACTGTACCAACAGGTAAAATGAAAGGGCTCTTTGTGCTTTTACTACTGGCTGCACTACTATTTTTAGTTATCAAACCTGAATCCAATAGATATACTGAACTAAGTGGCAAGATTTACCCGGTTAGATTTCCTATATTTTTTGCACTGGTAATGCTTTCTATTGCAGCTGTAGTCATGTTGGGATTGCAGATAAAGCCAGCTAAGATTTTACAAACCCATCGATTTAAACTAGGCATTCAGCAGTTTTTTATCTTTTTAGGATTAACTTGGCTATTAGATAGTTTAATAAGCCATGACAAAGCTTATTTAATAAAAATGGTGGGTGGTGGCAAGGCCAATTATGGCTGCTATCTATTAACAGCATTGTATATGCTCTTAATAGATTTGCCTATTGTCATTTGGCTTTTTAGTGCGTTACTGATAGAGCAGCATTGCGGTATTGTACCACTAGCCCTATCGTTCGTTATAGTGCATAGCTTAGCGCCTATAAGATGGTGGGTCACCAGTATGGTACAGGCATATAAAAATACAGGGAATTTTAGAAAGCAATAAAAATGGATATAAACAAGCTATTTGGACAAATGGACCAGGTCCGAGAAAAAATGGAAGCGGTCAAAAAGCAACTGGATCAACTTACTGTAACCAAAGAAACAGGCGCTGGACTGGTTCAGGTAACCGCGCGTGGCGATAAAAAAATCCTTGCTGTTTCAATAGATGAGACGCTATTTAATCAAACAAATCGAAAAATGGTACAAGATCTTATAGTTGGTGCAGCCAACCTAGCCTTGGAAGAAGTAGACCATAAAGTCCAAGAAGTGATACAGCAACAAGCAGGAACGCTATAAAGCATCCCCTAATGACCCACCTGCCAAGTGTAGCCATTGTAGTATTAAACTACAATGGACTGCCCCTATTAAAGGCATACTTACCTACCCTACTACGCTATAGCAATCGCTATAACATAATAGTAGTGGATAATGGCTCTACAGATGGCTCTGTAACTTATCTAAGGAGTCATTTCCCAACAGTGACCTGTATGGTACATGGTGCAAATTATGGGGTTGCAAAAGGGTATAATCTAGCCCTAAAACAGATTCAAGCCACCTATTATCTATTATTGAATAATGATCTCCTGGTTACAAACCACTGGCTAGAACCGTTACTAGCCCTTATGGAGGAAGATCCTGCTATTGGGTTTTGCCAACCTAAAATACTTTCTCTCAGGAAACCAGATCACTTTGACTATGCTGGCGCAGCTGGTGGGTTTATAGATGACTATGGCTATCCCTTTTGTCGAGGAAGGATCTTTCATCGCATTGAAAAAGATAGCGGACAATACAACGATACACGAGCTGTCTTTTGGGCCAGCGGGGCTTGTCTATTGGTACGTGCCAAAGCTTTCCATAGTCTAGGTGGATTCGATGAGCTTTTTTTTGCACATTTTGAGGAAATTGATCTTTGCTGGCGTGCCCAGCTTGCTGGTTGGAAGGTCTATTATTGCGGAAGCAGTAGGGTATACCATCTAGGAGGGGCTACCCTACCCTACAATAGCCCTACTAAAACCTACTTAAACTTTAGAAATAGGTTATATATGTTGTACAAGTATCACCCAAACCATCTGATATATCCGATCAAAAACCTATGCTTGGATCTATTAGCTATGCTTCGAATGTTGGTACTGGGTAAGTTTGCCCATAGCTGGGCTATTATAAAAGCCCAAATAGATTTTTTTAAGCTAAAAAACACACACATAACAAAAGCTGCTGCAGCCGATTTGCCCAATAGCTATAAGGGGAGTATTCTTGTTGACTTTTTTATTAAAAATAAGAAATGCTTTTCTGAACTTGCTACCCATAGGTTTACTAGGTAAACGAAAAGAAAATGAAGGTATAACAGTCAAGATTCGATACAGCTGGTATAGAATAAAGGATTTAGTAAAATCCTATATAATTCACTGATAACCATAATCATTTATTTATAGGTCGTCTATTCAAATTAATTTATATGAACCAAATCAAAACAGTTTTTATTCATATTGGTTATCAGATCTAAAAAATAATCCAATCCAGAACGACTCAGGTTACCAAATATTTTAATATAATTACAAATTATTTTTTTGTAGCATTTTTATTGAAACCGCACAGTTTTATGAGATTCTATTTTTCTGTTATATTGATCTTTTTTTTCTATGCCATGTTCTATGCTGGATTATGCACGCAATCAACCAAAAAGAACAAAAATCATAGGATAAGTAACGCAATGACACCTACTGACAGCAACGCAAACAACGCATACAAGAGCCACCTGCCACCAGCCAACAAAATAAACATACAACCAAGCTGTATACAAAAAAACAAGGAACCTCAAATAGAAAATAGGCAAGCGTGCGCGCCAGGAAAACCATCGATGAACCCACAAAATGTCATATTAACTCAAGAGATGCTCGCCCAAGTAGAACAAGCCTTTAATACCTCAACTGGCACACTGATTACCAATGTAGAAAGCATACCCATTATGCAGCAAGATCTAATCCGGTTACAAGGGTTGACTTGGCTCAATGACAATATAATAAACGCATATATGCAGCTGATTAACAGACGATCAGAAGAAAAAGAAAACCACTTACAACCAAGGGTTTGTGCATTCAATACCTTTTTTTTACAATCACTTTCCAAAAGTGGCTATTCAAAAGTGAAAAAATGGACTAAAGGTAAGAATATATTTTCCTATGACATGGTGCTTATCCCTGTTCATCTAACAAACCATTGGTGTTTAGCAGTTATTGATTTTCGTAGCAAGACTATAAAGTATTATGATTCGCTAGGAGGAGAAAATTGGGATTGCCTAAAAACGTTGCTAGACTACCTTAGTCAAGAAATAACCGACAAACAACAAGGGAAACTGAACCAAGATGAGTGGCGGCTTAAATGCTTGAAAGACCTACCGCAGCAGAAGAATCATAGTGATTGTGGTGTATTTGTATGCAAATTTGCTGACTACGTAGCGCGGGATGCACCAATCAATTTCACCCAACACGACATGCCTTACTTCCGTAAGCGTATAGCTATCGAAATACTCAATGGAAAACTTATGGAAAACTAATATTATGGTTGGTTTTTTCTAATCTAGTTTTAAATCTCAAAACCACAGTTATGCTACCATTTAACGACTACGATTTTGTATACTTTATAGGGATTGGTGGCATAGGCATGAGTGCCTTGGCGCAATTATTTGCTAAACAAGGTTACCAAGTTTTTGGGTATGATCAATCTCCATCTGCTATAGTGTCACAGCTTAGAAAAGAGGGTATTCTGATAGCTTGCGAAGATAGGCTAGAGGCTATTCCTGACATTATTTGCAACCACCCCAGCCAAACCCTAGTGATTTATACACCTGCTATCCCGGCCGATAGCCCTATTTTAAACTATTTTAAAGAGGTTGGTTACAAGATCCAATCACGTGCAGAAATCCTAGGAACCATTTCCAAGCAATTTGTTACGATAGCAGTGGCAGGTACACATGGCAAAACAACTACTTCAGCTATGATCGCCCATATCCTCCATCAAAGCGACCTGCCCATGGTCGCCTTTGTAGGTGGTATGATGCAACTATATGATACCAACTTATTATATAACCATTCATTAGATAACGTACAATTCATGGTAGCAGAAGCCGACGAGTTTAATAGATCCTTTCTCCACCTAAAGCCAACCTTTAGCATTGTAACCGCTGCAGATGCAGATCACCCAGAGACCTACACAACAGCAGCCCAAATGGAAGCTAGTTTTAGAGAATTTGTCTGTCAAAATCAGAAAAATGTACTCATACAACATAGGGCTGCAGATCAGTTAAAAATAGCAACCCATTATAATATGCCTGTTCTAACTTATGGGTTAGAACAAGGAAATATTATAGCAGACAATATATCCATTACCCCCCATCAAAGTACTTTTGACTACCTAGGAACTGATACAACCATTGCTAATATAGTTTTACCTATAGCCGGACTGTATAACATTGAAAATGCATTAGCAGCCATCACTATCTGCTTGGAAGTTGGCCTAACAGCAAGCCAAATACAAACTGCTATGGCCAGTTTTCCCGGTATAAAAAGGCGCTTTTCCTTTGTTTGCAGCCATGTGCAATACTTGCTTATAGATGATTATGCCCACCATCCCGTAGAAATTAGCGCTTTACTACACTCAGTAAAAAAGCTCTACCCTAGTAGTAGGATAACAGCCATTTTTCAGCCCCATCTTTTTTCACGCACCAAGGCCTTTTACAAAACATTTGCTGCCAGCTTAAGCCTAGCAGATCAGGTGTTTATACTACCTATCTATCCGGCCAGAGAAGCGCCCATGGCAGGTATTACTGCACAATTGATTTTTGACGAGCTTACCTGTAGCAGAAAAGCCTTGGTGACAATGGGTGATTTACTGACAGAACTAGCATCTGATGCAACGATGCAAGGACATCAGGTCATCCTTACTATTGGTGCAGGCGATATAGGAGCAGCAGTTTCAACCATAGCAGCTGGCTTGCAACAGATTTTTGACAAGGTTCCGTAAAGCTTGAGTTTTTAGAAACTTTTTGTACCAGTACTTGCTTTTTTGCAACTTTATTGATCAATAAAGTTGATATAGTTCTTTTAAAGAACTATATTTATCGTTTAGTACTAGACCCGTTGCAAAATACTTAAAGCGCCCCCCTGGGCAAAGGGGTAGTTTAGCATATACAACAGCAACTGAATAGCCCTCTTTGGAAGCCTATTTTGTGAGGTGCAATCTTAATGCAACCCAGGTTGCGTTTATCTACCTATGCCATACTGCGTGCTCCTTTGGCTTAAGCACCGGATCAACGGGCAAATTACCAGCAAAAGCAGCGTTTCGCAAAACATCTAGTAAGCAACTTTGAACCAAATCATCTATGACTATGCAACATAATACACTTCTTTATCGCTTTTTTTTTGATCCACTTGCACATGGTATAGCTTGTATGATTGTAGCCTACCTAGTGGCACCTGCTCAATTTGTAAAAGTAGTCTATCAAGAAACAGGGGAATCGTATGCCTCTATTGTGACAAGGTGCATACGTACTAGAAATTTTAAATTATTCTTTTCCGGAGCGCATATCTACGCACTGCGACAGTTTATCGCCGCCTTAGCCTTTGGCATTTCACAATGGCTTTTTCTTTGTTCTACTGGCTATTATGCAATAACTAATTTTACGTTATTGGTCATATGGGAATGTTTTTTAGCAGGAATAGTAGAAACCGCGGTGACCATATATAGCGAAACAAAAGAAATTGCTGCCAATAAAGGCCCTTTAATGAAACGCAAGGAAAGGGTTATGGACATTGTGACCCCCATTCTTTTAAGGAATATACTAAGTGGCTCTGCATCTATATTAGCTTATGAATTTACAAAAGATATAAGTGGAATAGGCGCCAACATGGTTGTAAGCGCTTTATTGGGCATAGCTGTATCGGCTTTAACTATGCCATTTGACCTGATCGCCACACAAAATTGTGGATCAGAAGTACGCATGACTTGGATCGGTCGATTGAAGCATAATATTACAGTAGAAAAAAAGTTTTTTGCAATCTTTAATGGATTAACCATGCGCATTTTGCAAATTGTTCCCTATTCTATTGCCCATAGTCTTGTAATGCTTTTCTTGGGGCAATCCTAAAGTTGTTATACCCTACTTTTTTGCTTGATAAAAAGTAGCAAACCATCAAGCCCTGTGTAAAAAGTTGCAGCAAGCAGAACTTATGTATACGTTCAACACTATGGCCATAGCAGTAAAATGCCCCTGTAAAAAGTTGGGAAACAGCCCCCACCCCTTACAGATGATTAGGAAAAACAGATTCCTTTGAAGCCCGCACAGCGGGCGACTTCTGTTTTTCCATCTGTAAGGGGTGGGGGCGCCAACTTTTTGCCGAGGGCTTGATTTTTTGTCCACTTTTTTATCAAGAAAAAAGTGGAATAAAATTCATTATTAACCAGTGACGTGCACAAATACGAACGCATAGTTTGGAAAATAGGTCTAATACACTACAAATCAATATGCAACAAATAACCCTTCTACTAAAAAAATGGCATCCTATACACTGGCCCATTAAAGGCAGTGCACTGCATAAATTTTTTTCTATGGCCACCTTGATGTTTCTGATTCTACTGAATCAAAATTTAATCCGTGGCATAAAAGATGGGCTTGTGGTAACCTTAATAGGCGCAGAAGTATTGAGCTTTATTAAGCTATTTGTCGAAATGCCGGCAGGTGTTCTGTTTGTAGTGATTTATACCATCTTATGTAATAAACACACCACAGAAACCATTTTTAGAGCCGTTATAGTTTTTTTTCTCTTTTTTTTTATACTATTCGGCTTTTTTTTATTTCCCTATCAAACGCTATTACATCCAGATCCCTGTAGAGTAGATGGCTACATTACACTTTATCCCCATTTTAAATGGTTTTTCGTAATGTGGGGAAAATGGACATTAATACTCTTCTACATGCTAGGTGAACTGTGGCCTATGATTGTCTTTACCCTATTGTATTGGCAATTGGCCAATAAAATCACTAGCACAGAAGAAGCCAGTCGGTTTTACTTCTTTTTTAACTTGATTGGACAAGCCAACCTGCTGATTTCTGGCAGTATCATGGTCTACTTTTCTCGTACCGATCATTTTTTATTACGCTTTATAGGTAAGTATAAAATAGAAGCAGCTCCAAAAATAGCTACACTTATGGTCGTGATTGCATTTTTATGTTTCTTGATCCTACTTTTGCATAAATATATTGAAAAGTATATTATGTACAGCGCAACGGAATCGGTCAGAACAACCACTACACTACAGCTGGGGTTATATAAAAGTTTTAGAATGATTTCCAGTTCTAAATATCTCGCATTCATTTGTATATTAATGATCTCTTACTCTATGGTTGTGCACTTAATAGAGGGGCTTTGGTTTTATGAAACCAGTCTTTTTTACAAGCAAGATCCTACTAGTTTTATCACGTACCAAGGCAAGGTCCTATTTTGGACAGGTGTTTGTACATTAATTTGTTCTTGTTTTGGCAACATAGTGATTCGGAAATTAAATTGGTTAGGTGCAGCGTTAATCACGCCTGTTACCACACTGATAGTGGGAGGCTCTTTTTTCCTGCTGATCATTGCTATGCACTACCATTTTGTATCAGATACGGTAATGGGTATACCTATTTTAACTGCTATTGTAGCCATTGGTGGGCTGCAAAACGTATTGGCTAAGGGAACCAAATATTGTTTTTTTGATGTAACCAAGGAGATGGTCTATATTCCTTTAGACAGTGAAATGGGCACAAAGGGGAAAGCAGCAGTGGATATATTAGGTGGCAAAATAGGCAAATCTGCAGGCGCTATTTTACAAGTGATCTGTTATACTATTTTTGCTGCTGCACAACCCAGTCAATTGGCGCCATTTTTAATGGTAATGTTTTTTTTAATTTGCATCATTTGGATTACAGCCGTTGGCATGCTATCCAAAAGGTACCATGCCTTAATCAGTAAGGCAGACTCACCGACCCGCAGAGAGATTCGGTAAAAACATTTCCTTATCACTATCACTATGCTGAATATCCTCTTCACCTTGTCTGTTTTTGTTTAATTTGATATCTGTTAAACCTGCTGGTTTACAAAAGAGTGGTTCACTAAAGTGATAAGCTTCTGCATTTTTCTTCACATTGAGGCCGTTGCAATAGACCTTTACGATTTGCCATAAAAAGTATCTTTTTATTTTTTAGAAGAAGGTAAAAAAAGGTTAAATTCTATTGATTTTTTTAGGTATTGATGCTTAAAACTTTTAATAATATTGTGTATGTCGCTCAAGCAAACTAAGCAATTAAGTTTTTCAGATATTTCCGCCAATAAGCGTAAGTGCAAACACACTTTCTTTGATCAAATCAACAAGCTAGTTAATTGGTCAGTAGTAGAAAAAGCACTCCGATTACATTATCCTAAAGGTTTACGTTTATCAGGCAAACCGGCCTATAGTCCTCTGCTTCTATTCAAAATGCTATTGCTACAGACGTGGTATGGCTTGAGCGACTATGCAGTCGAAGAAGAAGTGAATGATCGTATCACTTTTAGCAGATTTTGTGGTATTTCGATGGATAGTTCTGTTCCAGATCATAGTGTACTAAGTAGATTTAGAACTACCCTTACAGAGAAGAATGCTTTAGAAAAGTTATTGCATATCATTAATAATCAGCTATCTGATCATGGTGTATTGGTTCAAAACGGTTCAGCAGCTGTAGATGCTTCTATTACCCCTACCCCTAGACGCCCTAAAGGTAAAAAAAGCTACGATCTGCATGAAGATGGAACCATAACCACAGCTGAAAGTTATCAAAAAGGAGTAGATCCAGAAGCAAGTTGGATAAAAAAAGGCCATCATCTCTACTATGGCTATAAGCGGCATGTTCTTGTGGAAAGCAAAGAGGGGTTGGTGCTAGCCGTAGGTACCACAAAAGCATCTAGTCATGATAGTGGGCATTTACAGGTATTATTGGATAAAGTAAGGCTAAAATCAGGCAGCAGACTCTATGCAGATAAAGGCTATAGCGGGTCGCCCAACGAAAATTTACTAAAGAAAAAGAAGTTAAAATCAGCTATTCAGAAAAAAGGGGCTAGAAACAATCCTTTATCACCCACTGCTAAACGGTTTAATAAATTAGTATCTAAAACGCGCTATAAAGTAGAACGGGTATTTGGAAGTATTAAAAGTTGGTTCCGTAGCTCAGGAGCCAGATATATAGGCCTTGCTAAAACCCATACGCAACATGTTATGGAGGCAATAGCCTATAACTTATATAGGTCCCCAAACATCATATTAAGAGGTATCTAGGGGAATGGTGTGTCCAAAATAGATTGAAAATGACTAAAAAATCAGTAAATAAATAGTTTTATACCACTATAACATCAAATATGGCAAGGAAATAACCCTGGAAGATTAATCAAAATTATACCTTCAACCTATCACAACGGCCTCACATTTTTCATACCAAACCTACCTGGCATCCCTCCATTTATCGAAGCCAATAATTGATAATGTCCACTATAGGCTAGATATTTATAGACTGGACTATTCTTTTGATCTAAATCTGGATAGTGTGCGCGAATAATCTTTGAATCAATCCAAGAACTCATCATACCAGTTCTATCCTTACCACTTTTACAACTAATGCCAATATGTTCTCCTAATAGCATCTTACATAATGCACAATCTGCAGCAAGGTTGGCAAAGCAATTATCATTTAGCGTAGTGTTTTGTTTCCACAAATTGCTTGCATCAAATTGTTCAGCAGCTTTGTTTAATCTTTCATGTGATTTACAATATTTTTTATTTTTTGAATCTTCTACTTCCTTGTTGTGAACAAGACTTTCACTAGACCCTGGTAAATTACTTGGTAGTGTACGAACTAGGTCCTTAAATATAGGTTTGGTTGCTAGTTCATTGATTGAGAAATTCATAAATTGATCAGGCCCTACTGCTTTTCGCGTATCTTCTACAATCTTTTTTTCACTCAGCTTCTTTAAGAATGGTATATTCTGTCCGCCCATATTACGATTTAAGGATAGCCATACCATATTGTTGAACTTTTGTCGGACTTGTTCCCAGTTCTGTTGAGTAATTTCCCAGTCAGCTGCTCTAGATTCCTCATCTTCGCGTGCATAAGGTGACGCTAATGATCCACTGTGGAAATAATGGCCTAATAGAATCTTATGATTTTGATCATAATACCAAACTTTTTTTTCATATGCATTTCTACACCCTATAATATCTCGAAGTTGGGTTGGAGTATAATGTTTATCATCTAAAAACTTATCTACATAGGCATTAAACAACTTTTTTTCAAATTCGTCTAAACGCTTAAACCAATGTTCCGATGCTCTGTTTCGTATTTTCTCTTTCTGTTTTTCTGTTAGTGGGAAACTCTTTTTATCTTCTAATTCAAATTCTTTTCCTTTTATCTTAAAGACAGTAGTAACGTCATAGTGTGTATCCTCTAGTCCAACATAATTTTCTGCTAATCTTAGTTGTTTGTTTATGATATCTAGAGCGACTCCCGGAAAGAGGTTATTTTGTAAATACAATACAACTGCTTCATTTATATTTTTGATTGTCTGTATCCAATGAGCTTCTTCTGCTGCTTTTTGGTTCTTTTCATAATCATGATAACGCTCAAATTCATCCTTATAATAATGAAGAAACCTACTGGCATCATCTACAATTTCAGACTCATTTTTTTTATACAATTCACAGACTTTTTTTGCGGCACGATATATATTGAGTCCTATAACGACATAGTCTTCTATAGCGTATAGGCTATTACAGCTATTTCCTACTACTCGTGTCAATTTATCTCCTGAAAGCTGCCATGTACATCCCCTGCTTTTATCCGCTTCTTTGCGCATTTCCTCAATTTCTTTTTTTAAGTCAAAACTTACATTTGTTTCTTCAGGCTTACATAAGGGTGGTATCGGTGGTGTAGGCTCATCATTAGATGCATAACCAGAACTATAAGTAGGCTCATAACCAGAACTATAAGTAATATCAGTATTAAGATTAAGATTAAGTTTAGGCCTAAATTCCGGAATAGACATGTAATTTGTTGCTATTGCATTGCCTAATGGCAAATCAGATACTTTAGAATGACTTAGAACTTGTTTGCCCTTACAAAGACCGCAGAAAAATAGTAAAAGAGGGAACAGAATAATAGTCCGCTTGCACTTACCTTGACTAGCTAAAACATCCACCAAACTGCACTGACCGCTTATTTTGATTGCCATGAATTAAACTTGAAAGTTATGCTGTTGATGTTACTGAATATTTTCATGGATGCATGACCATATTGCTTTCCCATAAAATATTTAGAAAAGCAAAGATAGTAAAAAACCATATTAATTGATTATGAAGATTAATATTATATAGGCTTCCTAAGTCAATTTTGTTTCCAGTAGAAGTTTTATAAACTTACATCTTATAAAATAGCGTTAAGTTTGTATGCACTTTTCCATGATACGGTTCAGGCATAAGCATTCTATACATCGCCTATGAAGCAGTTGATTAAAGCAAAACTAAAAGGAGACCCCATCATATGGGCCATTGCATTGGTATTGTCTAGCCTAAGTATTCTAACCGTCTACAGTGCTTCTAGCTCTTTAGCCTATAGACAAATGCACCATAATACCGAATATTATTTGCTTAGGCAGACCCTGCTCATAGGCGCTGGATTATCCGCTATGTGGCTAAGCCATCGGGTGGATCACCGCTACTATGCTGCTATGGCAAAAGTTGCGCTTTGGATGTCCATACCACTATTGTTGGTAACTTGGCAATATGGTTTAAAGTTAAATGAAGCTTCTCGTTGGCTGAATATCCCTTTTATCAATAAATCCTTTCAACCATCTGACCTAGCACAACTTGCGCTCATTATACGCATGGCCCATATGTTGGCCAAACAACAAAAAAATATCACTTACTTTAGAACTGCTTGTTTGCCTATGTTAACCTGGTCTGGCTTGATTAGCGGTTTAATCGCCTTAACCAATTTCTCTAGCGCCATTCTATTATTTGGTACTTGTTTGGTACTCATGTTCATCGGCAGAATTCCTATTAAGTACTTACTGATTATTATAATTTCTGGTCTCCTAGTTGCAGGGGGGGCATTGACCTGGGGGCAACGTGGCGGAACAGCCATCAAACGGATAGAAAATTTTCTCAAAGGTAATGTCTCCTTTCAAGCTGAGCAATCTTACATTGCTATTGCAACAGGCGGACTGGCTGGTAAAGGACCTGGTAATAGCACCCAACGTAACTTCTTGCCCCACCCCTACTCCGATTTTATTTATGCCATCTTAATTGAGGAATATGGCCTCATAGGCGGTATATTTGTTATAGTGCTTTATTTGCTTTTGCTCTATAGGGCCATCGCTTTGCTGCCTACAGCAACTAGTTACTATGGAGGCATTTTGGCTACCGGAATAAGTCTTTTACTTGTATTACAAGCTTTATTGAACATGGCGATTGCAGTAGGCCTTGGACCTGTCACAGGGTTGCCATTACCATTCGTGAGTATGGGTGGCACCTCACTTGTCTTTACAGGTATTGCACTTGGCATTTTATTAAGCATCAGTCAAGGAGAAATCGATACAGAGCTACTGAGTGTAAAAAAAGAAGTTGCTGGTATTCGCTATAATAGGTATAAAAAAAATCCCAAATAATTAAGATGGCACGTTAATGTTTTACAGCTATTTTTTTTGTATATTGTCAGGATTCCAACCTTACCGTTGTAAGCTGGAATCATGCTTAAAAAGCATAAATTGAGGGTTGCCATATAGCATCCGTTCGAGAAACGCAGGTTTGTGTAGCCTTGAATTTCTCTTTATTCTTCCTTTTTGTACGTATTTTATTGTATACGTGTGTATGTTTTAGTGATCAATGGATAGTAATAAATTAGTAGAATCATTTGCAGAATTTGCCAAATCTAAAAATATTGATAGGCCTACCGTCATACGTATTTTAGAAGATGTATTTCGTGCGGTTATGCTGAGCAAATTTGGAAATAGTGATAATTTTGACATCATTATCAATCTTGATAAAGGAGATTTGCAGATATGGCGTTTTCGTGAAGTTGTAGCTGATGATGCAGTAGATGTAGGCGCGCCTAATAAAATACCCCTTTCAGAAGCTAGAAAAATAGAGGCCGATTTTGAACTAGGGGAAGAGTTATCTGAGGAAATTAAAATTTCCGATTTTGGCAGAAGGCTCATACTGACTGCCAAGCAAATGCTTATACAAAAGATCCGAGAACTAGAAAAAGAAGCCCTGTATAATAAATACGAACAGCTAGTAGGTTGTTTGATTTCAGCTGAAGTAAATCAAATTTTGGGTAAAGAAATCATCTTATTAGATGATGAAAACAATGAGCTTTTTTTACCAAAATCAGAGCAAATACCTAAGGATCAATTTAAAAAAGGGGAACATATTCGTGCAGTCATTTGCAGAATAACATTTAACAATGCAATTCCTCGCGTCATACTCTCTAGAACATCTCCTCTTTTCTTAGAAAGGCTATTTGAAAATGAGATTCCTGAAATCCAGGATGGGCTTATTGCCATAAAAAAAATTGTAAGAGACCCAGGAGCACGCGCTAAGGTAGCTGTTGAGACTTTTGATGACAGGATTGACCCAGTTGGGGCCTGTGTAGGTATCAAAGGATCTCGTATACATGGCATTACCAAAGAGCTCCAATATGAAAACATTGATATCATCAATTATACTGATAACTTAGAACTATATATTGCGCGTACCCTCCACCCTGCATGTATCAATCGAGTCGAGCAAAATGGTGAAAGGGTATCTGTCTACTTAGAGCCCGATCAAGTCGCATTAGCCATTGGCAAAGGAGGTCAAAATATCAAACTAGCAGGCCTGCTCATTGGCAAAGAAATAGATGTTTATAGAGATATTCCCAGTCATTTAGAGCAAAATGATATTCCGCTTTCTGAGTTTAGTGATACGATTGAGCCTTGGATTTTGGAAGCGTTGCATAAAGTCGGTTTAGACTCAGCCAGAAGCGTTTTAGCCCTATCTAAGGAAACCCTTGAGCAACGTGTTGACTTAGAAGAGGAAACAATAGATGAAATCTATGCTATATTAGATCAGGCGCTTAATGGTTAACCTAAATATGCCTTCTAGATAGAGAACAATAGCCCATGAATGAAGAAAAAAACATGCGACTCAGCCAAGTGGCTCGAAAGTTAAATGTAGGAACAGAGACAATTGCCTCTTTTTTAGCCCAAAAAGGGTTTGCAGTAGACAATAAGCCCAATGCTAAAATAACGGCTGAACAATTTAATATACTGGCTGCTGAATTTATTTCAGCTGGTGTAGATAAACAAGAAGCCGCGCATGTAACCATCGGCAAAGCCTACCCCAGCCTTTCTGCCCCTACTGGTAAGCATGATCAGATAAAAAGCAAAGAACCTGCCAAGAAAGCACACACAAAAGTTAAAAACATCACGCAAGAAGAGACTGTCCTCCCTGATCATTACGAAGCTTCTGTTCCTGTTTTACCTGGCTTAAAGGCTGTTGGAAAGATTGACTTAACCCCTGAAAAAAATAAAACCGAAGGTGACCTCACTTCAGTTGATGCGGAAACCTTACCAGTTGCTCCACCAACAAGAGGCTCTGATGCTACATCACAGCCATTGGACAAAGCAACGGAGCAAGCTCCTGACAAACCAGATAAAATATCTTTTTCAGAACCACTTAAAAGACCTACTATAGTAGGTAAAATGACCTTACCTGAACACACTTTTAGAAGGCAGCACCATAGCCGTGGCACTTCATCACAAAAGCTTCATGGTGCAATAGACTCCCCTAAAACAGGAGAGCCAAAGCCACAAGTTAGAATAAAAAGCCCCATAAATCCCACTATTACATCTAGGCCTATCGGTAGTAAAGCTAAATTTACTACTACTCCCGTACGTAGAGAGAAGGATACTAAAATAAAAACAACCCCACAGGAACAAGAAGGCGTATCTGCTCAGGAAATAGAAAGCCAAATTAAAAAAACCTTAGCAAGATTGCACCAAACTGGCGGAGATGGAGCACGCTCTAAGTATAAAAGAGATAGACGTAGTGCCCATCTAGAAGCTGAAGAAAAACGTCAACGTCAGGAAAAAGCAACAGAAAAGGTTTTAAAAATTACGGAATTTATTTCAGCCAATGAATTAGCTTCTTTTATGGATGTTACCGTAAATGAGGTGCTTTCTACCTGTATGGCGTTAGGTATGATTATCTCTATCAACCAACGTCTGGATGCAGAAGCCATTACCGTTGTTGCAGATGAGTTTGGCTATAGCGTAGAATTTGTTGACCTCCATAACGAAGAAGCCTCTAAAGATATAGAGGAAGAAGGTGGTGAGCTTGTGGAACGTCCGCCTATTGTAACCATTATGGGCCACGTAGATCACGGAAAAACTTCATTACTAGATTATATCCGTACTACGCAGGTAACTGCAAAAGAGGCTGGTGGCATTACACAGCACATTGGGGCCTATGATATTACTACCGATCAAAACAAAAAAATTGTGTTTTTAGATACACCTGGTCATGAAGCTTTTACAGCTATGCGTACCAGGGGGGCACAGGTAACCGATATTATCGTGATTGTGGTAGCGGCAGATGATAGTATTATGCCTCAGACTAAGGAGTCCATTAGCCATGCGCAAGTAGCGGGTTGTCCCATTATTATTGCCATCAATAAAATTGATAAAACGCAAGCCAACCCAGAAAAGGTTAAAGAAGATTTAGCCAACCTCAATATCTTAGTAGAAGATTGGGGTGGAAAATACCAATGCCAAGAGATTTCGGCCAAAACAGGGAAAGGGATAAATGAGCTTTTAGAAAAAATTCTTCTGGAAGCATCGCTATTAGAGCTACAAGCAACCCCTTCTAAAAAGGCAAGGGGTACCATTCTGGAATCCTTCCTAGATCCCGGTAGAGGGTATATATCGACTGGCATTGTACAAGATGGCACCTTACGTGTAGGCGATATTGTGCTAGCTGGTGTCTACTATGGAAAGGTCAAAGCGATGTTAAACCACCAAAACATTCCCCAAAAAACAGCCTCCCCTGCAACCTCTGTACAGGTATTGGGCTTAAATGGTGCCCCTAGGGCAGGGGATACCTTTCGTGTGATGGATAGTATAAAAGAAGCAGGAGAACTGGCACAAAAAAAGCAACAGCTGTTGCGCGAACAAGCATTGCGTACCAAATCCCAGCTTACCCTTGATGAAATTGGGCGCCGCTTAACGGTAGGAAACTTTAAGCAACTAAACATTATCATTAAAGGAGATATGGATGGCTCTATTGAAGCATTAGCGGACGCATTGCTTAGGTTGTCTCATGAGGAGGTAGAGGTAAATATTCTACACAAGGGCGTAGGGGCAGTTTCAGAATCTGATGTACTCCTGGCTACTACTGCTGCAGCCATTATTATTGCTTTTCATATTAAACCATCTGCGCAAGCCAAAAAATTGGCTGAGAGAGAGGGAGTAGAAATCAAACAATATTCGATTATTTACAGTGCTATAGATGATGTGCGTGGTGCAGTAGAGGGACTTTTAGCGCCTACTATAGAAGAAGCACCTACTGGTCGCGCAGAAATTAAAAAGATCTTTACTTTTTCAAAAATTGGTAATATTGCAGGTTGTCAAGTACAAACAGGTTTTATCAAACAATCCAATCCTATACGCGTCATCAGGAAAGAGCAGGTTGTATTCACGGGTGTGATCCATACTATAAAGCATGGACTAGAAGAGATTAAGCAAGTAAAATCTGTTTCTGAATGTGGTATACATATTAAAAATTTTGACGAGATTGAAGTGGGGGACATTATAGAAGGTTTTGAGCGGAAGGAAATCAAACGCGAGCTCTAGGCCCGTAAAGCGCCCTTTTGCGCAATGTTACTGAGCAATAAATAAGGGTAACTTATGGAATTTTTTGTCTTAAAATCTGAAGCAGAAACTAAGCTTATTATGGTTTTAGTCTTTTGGGGCATTCGATGGCTATATAGCCATCTGAATGGATCGAATGATGTAGTATCCAATGAGGAACCAGATCAAGATGAGATAGAAGATCAGCCAGGAATCAAGGAGTACCCTCCTATTACGACAATACCCATCACTAGAAAAATGACAGATAAAACGCCTCAAGCTGCACCTTTATTCCAGAGCGTAACAGCAAAGCCCAACTCCTCCCAACCCGCTTCTAGCTCCATAACGGAGTGCAAAACCTCTTTTAGTAGGAAACAAAAATTATTTAGAAATGGACTGCTCATGCATGCATTTATCCAACGAAAATACTTTTGAAAGATTACAGATGAAAGATTACAGCCTACCCATACCCTCTCTAACAGAATATGCCGTTACCGTTACAAACGAACAAGCTAAGCTCCGTATAGACAAGTTTTTATCAGAGGCTTTGCAAATCAGTCGAAATAAAATTCAAGAAGCGATTACTGGTCAATCGGTTACTGTCAATAGGCACCTTATCAAGCCCAACTATGTCGTTCAGCCTGGAGATGCAATAGTAGCCCATATACCTACACCCATTGATATAGAAACGGTTACGCCAGAAGAGATACCATTGGATATTGTATATGAAGATGATCATCTGCTGGTTGTCCATAAACCAGCCCAAATGGCAGTACATCCAGATAGCGCACATCGCACTGGAACGCTCGCCCATGCATTACTGTATCGCTATAAGCATCTGCCTTTAAAAGACAATATGGCTACCAGACCCGGTTTGGTACATCGAATTGATAAAAACACATCAGGCCTATTGGTAGTGGCCAAAACAGCAGATAGCCTGGCTGATTTGGCCCGTCAATTTTACAACCATACGGTAACACGGACCTACTATACATTGGTTTGGGGCACCCCCCAACATGAGACTGGAACGATTCATATCAATGTAGGTAAAGACAGTCATAACTATCAAAGAATAGCAGCTTTTCCAGACAACCAACAAGGAAAAAGAGCGGTTACCCATTATCAAGTCATCAAACGGCTCCACCATGTTTCGCTTGTAGCCTGCAGATTAGAAACAGGACGTACCCATCAGATTCGTGTCCATATGAAGCATATAGGCCACCCTGTCTTTGGTGACCTTCAGTATGGGGGCAATGTGATCGTTAGTGGCCAACGGTATGCCTCCTATAAGGCCTTTGTCCAAAACTGTTTTAAGCTGATGCCTTACCAGGCACTACATGCAGCGGTACTTGGATTTAACCACCCAATAACAAAAGTAGCGCTCTCATTTGAAGCCCCTTTACCAGAAAATTTTGTTAAACTAATAGAGAAGTGGGAAAAATATGTAACCGCTCATAGGCATCATGTGGCGTAAGCTAACCCGTTGGATCAAACAAGCTTTTCATTTTTCTAATCGGGAAAGCAATGGTTTGCTCGCCATGATTACGCTGATGCTACTTTGCATCATTGCACCTAAGGTATACAAGTTATACTATACATACACCCATAAGCCACTGGACCATAGCGCAGCTATTGCGTTTTTAGAAAAAAAATTAACGCTACTGCAAGCAAACTCTGGTAAAGTATCCCTGATTAACATCAACACAGCCACTCCAGAAGCGTTACAAGAGATAGAAGGCATTACAGCACAGCTGGCCGTTCGCATCCTACGGTATAGAAACAAACTAGGTGGGTTTATTTGCTTCGATCAATATAAGGAGGTATATGGTCTATCGAACCATCTTCAAACACGATTAATCAAACGGACAACTATATGCACCTACTATAGGCCTAAAAAATTATCCTTAAACCAAGCAAGCTTTAAAACATTAGTCGCTCATCCTTATATTTCAGCTGCTATGGCCAAAGCCATTATAGATTATAGAAAACGAGCAGGGAAGTTTATAACTCTTCATACCATACAAAGGCTACCAGGGTACCATGCTAATTGGGGGAAAAAAATAATGCCTTATCTTACACTTTAACAACTTTCCTTTTTTTGATTTTTAGCCCAAAATCCCTACCATTATAATTGGTGTGCTAGGCTGACAACTATTTTTAATCTTTTTAAGAACGCATCCTTTATGATCTACTTCAGTATGGCCTTATTTATAGTAGCCGCTTTTTTATCCTTAACGCTGGTGGTAGGTATTTACTTTAGTAGAAAAAAAACCACCTTTCGGGAATATGCAGTGGGGAATAAACAATTTGCTACCGCCACCCTAGTTGCTACAGTATTGGCTACTGATTATGGTGGAGGAGGCTTAATACGTAATGTAGAGTGTATTTATGAACTTGGCTTATTTTGGATCATTGTTATACTTTTAAATTGTTTTGGTAATTGGTTCATTGGTAGATTAGCATTGCGTATGGGGCCATTTATGCAACACCTCTCTATAGCTGAAACAATAGGTAGTGTGTATGGTATCTATCCACGGATTCTTACTGCTTTGGTTAGTATATGTAGTTGTATCGTTATCATTACTAGCCAAATGATTGTAATGAGCAAGGCCATTGAAATTTGTCTGGTATTGACTAATCCCTATGTAATCACTGCCCTTGCAAGCTTACTCCTGATCTTCTATTCCACTTTTGGAGGTATTCGTGCCGTTACCTTTACAGATGTATTGCAGTTTCTAACCTTTTCCATTATTATTCCCCTTTTAGCTTGGTGTATGTTTGCAAAAGCAGACAAGCCAGCTGCAACCATTATTCCTATGCTACAAGGCCATACTAAATTTCAATTTAGTAGTCTACTCCATGGCTATACCATACTCATAGCGCTATTGTTGCGTGTGTTAAGTGCTTTAACATCTCGAGTAAGTCCACACACTATGCAACGGGTGTATATGGCTTCTGGCCCTATTCAGGCTCAGAAAGTTTTTTCATATGCTACTCTTTTTAGCCTTGTTATAACTTCTTTTATCACTTTAATAAGTCTATTTGTTTTTGTAAAAGCACCAGATTTACCGAAGGAAGCAATTTTGGAATATATAATGAACCACATCCCTCCTTTTTTTAAAGGATTTGTGACCATTAGTTTGCTGGCTATGGCAATGTCCACAGCTGATTCTTGCTTAAATGCTTGCTCTGTTATGGTTGGCCATGATATCGTGAAAAGTCTACAAAAAGGAAAAGAAATTACAGATGGCTATCAACTTAAAATAGCTAGACGGGCTACATTAGTGGTGGGTCTATTGGCTATGCTGTTAGCTTTTAAAAATCAAGACCTGTTAAAATTACTGTATTGGTCCCTTAACTGCTCTATACCTATCGTAACAGCTCCTTTTATCTTAGCTGCTTTTGGTTTTCGAGGGACTACTCGTACTGCTTTAGTCGGTATGGCAACAGGTGGACTGGCTATTGTAGCTTGGAACAAATGGGTTAAACCTTCAACAGGTATGGATGGCTCTTTCCCTGCTATGGTAGCAAATGGCCTAGCTATGATGGCAGCCCACCATTTATTTAAACAACCTAAAGACACGGGGTGGATGGATCCGGATTACCAGTTTAAACAACTCCAACAAGCTCATAGACGCAAACGTGTGGAACGAAAAGAAGCTATTAAAAATGGCTGGACCAATAAAAAAGCTATTTTACTCAAACTGATGCCCAGTGATCGTACCATACGCTTAATAGGTCTATATATGGTCGCTACTGCTATTCTAGATTATTGGTTTATTAGGCCCGATCACATCTATTGGGCGATTTGTCAAGTCCTTGTGGGGGCGCTTTTTACCTCTTCTAAAACCTTTTTTAGCAAAACCATTCCAGCTTGGTGCATGGGTGTGTGTTGGCTAATAGGACTAGCGGTTTACCTCCCTGTAAATCTACTTGAGCACTGGTGGAACCTGGTAGACCCGGTCTTTACCACATCCTTGTCGTTGGCCCATTGTGCGGTAATCTTATCGCTCTTTCCCCTCTATCTGGGTATAGGGGTTGTAACTGGTACATTACTACTGGCGCTTTATCCTATTTCCGTGGGATTTACGCTGCCCATGTTGTGTACCTTGTTGCCACTATTTGTGGTGAGCCTATTAATCGTTGCGATTATTATTTGGTTTAAAGTCAACCAAAATATTTACATAAATAAAATTCTTTACCTTGAAAATCATGAAAAAATAAGAAAATCCCAGCAACTCAAAGCCTCTCTTTATGATGCAGCTGCAGGGCCTACGGTTGGTAAGGCCAAAGGGTATGGTGCCATTCTAACGGAGGTAATAGGTAAGATTGAGGAATCTATTTCTTTTTTAGATAGCAATATTCCGCTTTATAAACAGGACTTTCAAAGTATTATCAATAAGCTCTACGATTGGGCGGCCTACTTCAATAGAAGGGCTAAAGCTAAAAAGCATGCACTGTTGCAACCTACGCAGATCACATTAGATAAGTTAATACGTAAGGTAGAGTTGGCCTTGTCGCAAGAGGTGACTGATCCACCTAGACTACTGGTAGAAACCATAACTAGTGCCAATGGGGGGGCATCCCCTTATATGGTATGTGATATCCATCAAGTAGTCTACTTATTGGTTAAGGCTGTTTTACGTGTCGGTAAGCTACAGGAGGCGGTTAGACCCGTTGTGCGGATACAACTCCATTCGACTGCTTTGCAGTTTAAGCTAGCCGATCCTGTTGATGGCAGCCAACCTGTATGCATTCTTTTTCAAGCTACGGCTTTGGTAATCAGCCAGGCTACTGCTGCTCCTGAAACACTACCTAAAGTGAAGCAGACCTATGGCGATGCCATAGATGCGATCGACCCTCAAGGTAAACCAGAAACACCACCCTCTATAGACTTGCAACAGGAAACCTTATCCAGTATTGTTGGTGCCCATTATGGCTATTGGGAAACGTTGGGTGGAAAAAAGCACCCCTCGATGCTGTTGGTATTGCCTAATGATGTCACAGATATCCTAGGTAGGATGACTACTACACTCCCTCTAGATGCCTTAACCTTAGAAGCACCCGCCACCCCTAAGGAGCAAGCCGATTCGATGATGGTACTCATGAAGTTCCATGACTATGTTTGCAAGTTCTCTTATCAGATGGATCCTGTGGATGTGGGCACTATTTCTGGATTGCTTTTATTGCTGAGGCAACATTTTGGTTTTAAACGACATGCTTCTGGTCAATTGTTTTATGTGCGGGCGGTAGGGATTGCTGAATTGGTAGTAGAGTGGGCTTTTCACTCTCCTAAAGTAATCTATGCTGCTTTGTTGTATGAACTGGTGCGTCGTACCTGTTTACCGCTTTCTTATGTCAAGGAACATTATAACTTAGGCGTCTATGCTTTTGTCTTGAATGTGGTAGGGATCGATAAACGGCAATCGCTAGACCATCCTTCTTTGCTATATGTGCAGAATCGACTGAAAGAAGCGATCAAGGAAGAACATATACAGCTTTCTGTTCTATTTATTAAACTGGCAGAACGGCTCTATGACCTACGCCATGCAGCAGGTTATATCCATCCAACAGAGGTGCAACATATGGCACAAGAAACATTGGCTATAGATGTGAAACTGGCCAATACGTACTTAGGCCCAGAGATAGCCACAGTATTAGAAGTAGCAGCTAAAAAGGCTCTGAAGGTAGGAAACAGTATCGAAAAAAATAACAAAAGGGATACAAGCAGTTAGTTACTATGTAAACAGATGGTAGCCTTTTTAGAGATGATTGGTTATATTGCAGCGCATTCACTCTTGGACCTCTTTTAAAGCCTACTTCTAATGGTAATTTTGGTTTCGCAAGGGTGGGGTATTCAAATCTATCATCATTATGATTCAAAAAGAACAAATTATAGCAGCTATTAAACAAGTGTATGATCCAGAGATACCAGTAGATGTTTATGAACTAGGACTTATCTATGACATTACCATCTTGCCGCTCAATAACATTGAGGTCTTAATGACACTTACTTCTCCCAATTGTCCAGCAGCAGATATCATACCTAGCCAAGTAGAAGAAAAGATTAAAGCGATAGAAGGAGTGCATGAAGTAAAGGTAGATATTACCTTTGAGCCTCCTTATACAATAGATCGAATGTCTCAAGCAGCTAAGTTAGAATTGGGATTTGCTTAATTTTGCCTTACTGGAGGTATCCTATTTTTCTTTTGTTTATTCAATGGCCCCAAATAATTATAAAGTTCAGCCAGCTACGCCTAAAAAAAGTGCTCCATCCAAGCCATTTATATTAGACCAACGTACTAAAATAACCATTGGATTTTTTCTACAGGGGATTAGTATTTTTTTAGCATTTTCCTTCCTGTCGCATCTTATTCATGGCGCTAAAGATCAGCATCTTATTGAATCTTTTCGGTCTTTAGGTTTCAAGGCATCTAGTCTGGCTATTTCCAACTGGCTGGGTTTTACGGGTGCTTTTATAAGTTATTATTGTATCCATATCTGGTGGGGCATCACCGCTTTTATCTTTTTGCCTTTTCCATTTTTAACAGGCATAAAAATGGTCACACAAAAAATTTGTCCTCACCTTTCCTTATTAAAAGTGATGATGGCTTCTATTTTTCTTGTATTATGGTTCAATATTTTACTAGGCTACCTATACACACTCTACCCAACTGCCACCTTACTGGCTAACCATCTAGGAGGAGTGGGCTATACGCTTGGCACGTTATTTAAAGGACTATTAGGCTATGGCACTTTTATCTTGCTTTTTATTGCCTTGCTCATCTTCATGGTGATATTTTTCAATGTAACTTCTTTTCCGTCACCTCGTTTATTTGCACGGAAACATACACAAAAAGAGCATAGATATTCACCCAAAGAGGAAAATAACAGAGAAAGTGATCCATTTGAATCAGAAAGTGAGCCGCCATCTAGTAAAAAAAAAATCAATGACAGCGAACCTACCCCTACAGATGCAGCAGATACAAATCTGAAAATCAGTATAGAAACGCCTGACAAAAGCAATATAGACTTTGAAGTAGTCGCCCCTCAACCATCCTCTAAAAAACTGCCTCAAGCCTCCTCCTCTCCTACACCTTCGACAATGCCCCATATTCGAAGCGAAAACTACGATCCAACCTTAGACCTATCGCACTACAAATATCCTTCTTTAGATCTATTGGAACGATATGAACAAGAACAGCTATCTGTTACACAGGAAGAGTTGGCTATCAATAAAAACAATATTGTACAAACCCTACAAAACTTTAAGATTAATATTGCCAAAATTAAAGCTACTATTGGCCCTACCGTTACCCTTTATGAAATTGTACCTGAAGCAGGGGTAAAAATTTCCAAGATAAAAAACCTGGAGGACGACATTGCCCTCAACCTAGCTGCGTTAGGGATTCGTATCATTGCGCCCATACCAGGGAAAGGCACCATTGGCATTGAAGTACCCAATAAAAATAGAGAAGTCGTACCGCTTCAGGAGATGCTTGCCTCTGAAAAGTTTTTAAAAGGGAAGATGGATTTACCTATTGTATTGGGTAAAAGTATCTCTAATGAGCTGTTTATTGCAGATTTAGGCCGCATGCCTCATCTACTTATTGCAGGTGCTACTGGGCAAGGCAAATCTGTCGGGCTCAATGTGCTATTGACCTCTTTGATTTATAAAAAGCATCCCTCCCAATTAAAACTGGTATTGGTAGACCCTAAAAAGGTAGAACTTTCGCTCTATAACAAATTAGAACGTCATTTTTTAGCCAAATTACCGATCAGTGAAGAACCGATTATTACAGAAACCAAAAAGGTAATTCATACCTTGAATTCTTTATGCATTGAAATGGACCACCGCTATGAACTACTAAAGGAAGCGGGCACACGTAATATTAAAGAATACAATGAAAAGTTTATAAAAAGGATACTAAACCCTCAAGAAGGCCACCGTTTTTTACCCTATATTGTATTGGTGATAGATGAGTTTGCCGATATGATGATGACAGCAGGTAAGGAAATAGAGGTACCCATTGCACGACTGGCCCAATTGGCACGTGCCATTGGCATCCATCTTGTTTTGGCTACACAAAGGCCTTCTGTGAATGTGATTACAGGTATTATCAAAGCGAATTTTCCTGTTAGGATTTCCTATAAAGTAAGCTCACGGATTGACTCTAGAACGATTTTAGATGCGAGTGGTGCGGAGCAATTGGTAGGCAATGGAGACATGTTGCTTTCCATGAATTCTGATATCATTCGTTTGCAAACGCCCTTTTTAGATACAGAAGAGGTAGAACGTGTTTGCAGCTATATTGGTGCACAGCAAGGCTATGCATCTGCCTATATGTTACCTACTTACGATGAAGAGGATAAAGAGGATATGGTATCTGTAGATTTGCAGGCAACGGATCCCTTATTTGAAGAAGCGGCCAGGTTGATTGTATTGCACCAACAGGGCAGTACTTCTTTGATCCAACGCAAGCTGAAGTTGGGCTATAACCGCTCTGGAAGACTTATAGACCAATTGGAAGCGGCAGGTATTGTAGGCCCCTTTGAGGGCAGCAAAGCTAGAGAAGTGTTGGTGCCAGATGAGGCAAGCTTAAATGAAATCTTAGGACGGTTGCCGCACAAAGAGTAAATCCCCAAATCGTCCTTTGTAGAAATTGATATTTAATCTGACAATCAGTAAAAATTAGGTATCTGCTTTTTCTAGTTAAGCAGGTAACTATTTTTTGTTATTTACATATTTCTCAACTATCGTTCACTCAATGCTGTTAACCTAAAAATTATACAATTGGTTTTCAGTTGTATAAATAATATTAGCCAGTTTAAAACTAAAACATACGGAAAATAAGTATCTATTCACGTCACTGGTTAATAATGAATTGTATTCCACTTTTTTCTTGATAAAAAAGTGGACAAAAAATCAAGCCCTCGGCAAAAAGTTCCGGAACCCACCCCTTACAGATGGAAAAACAGAAGTCGCCCGCTACGCGGGCTTCAAAGGAATCTGTTTTTCCCAATCATCTGCAAGGGGTGGCTTCTATTTCGAAACTTTTTACAGGGGCATTTTATCACTATGGCCATAGTGTTGAACAGATACGAAAATAAAGTGAAAAATTTTTGTCCGAATTATTCAGTCCATTATACTACTCAACGTTTATACAAATCATAGACTTAACTTGACGCCTATGGTCCAACTAAGTGTGTGATTCGTATAGGTTGTTACCCTCCACGTGGCAGATTAAATATCAACTACTACAATTTTTATATCTGATATAACTTTATCTCTTTTCTGATCCTTGATAAACATCAAGATCAAAATTTGACCATTTACCTGTTTTTAAAAAGGCTGGTACAACATGGATATCTTTTAAGGCTTCAACATCAAAAAATTGAGAGGTTGTAACTGGACCATCTTTATCTGACCAATTTTTAGGCAGCTCATTTACATCTATTTCTGCGGAAAAATAGACCTCTATCTTATGTGCATTATACTTTTTATCAAAAAATTCTGCAACATGGACAATTTGGTTTGGTTTAACATCAAGTCCAGTTTCTTCTTTTACTTCTCTTACCATGCACGCTGGAAGCGTTTCACTTGGTTCTAAATGCCCGCCAGGTGTATACCAAAGCTTATAATCATTACTAACAAGTAGTAATTGCCTATTTTTTACTATTAGCGCTCTAGCTGTTACTTGTAAAGTATAGTCTTTCATTTTGTAATGTTTATTTGTATAACTTCAATATTAGGTACCTATTAAATCCATTATGTGATAAATTATATTTGGAAATCCTTTCTATATATTTATTGAAACAAATTATGCGTTATGTTTATGTACCTCCTTTATAACTACATTACATATAATAATTTCATTCGAAATGAATCTCTTTTCAATGCTTCATAGAAAAACTTTCTTAGCGTAAACGTATGCTCATTACCATCTATATCTGTTAATATACAAGGATTGTGATCGATTGTGCATAAACTAGTGCATGAAACCCATTTGAAGTCATCTTTCTCCCTATAAGTATCCTTATTTTGCCGATTGACTGCTTTACATAATACATCAGAAGGATAATAATTATTTATATTCAGTAAAATATATACTTCTTCTCTAATACGCCCATCCTTTTGTTTATATTTATTATAACAAACCACTCCATTATTCAATAAATCATTTGGATCCAATTGATATACGCCTCCACTTTCCTCTTTTGATTCGCGAATAGCAGCTTCTAAAAAACTTTCACCTGTTTCTACACTTCCACCTAATTCACACCATGTTGCCCCATCACGTTTACCTACTCGTTCTCTACCTAATAAGACAAAACTTTCTTGTTTGTCATTAGTATAACAAAGCAAAACACCAACACTGGCCTTTAGATTATTTTTTAATCTTCTTGCAAGTATAGTGCTACTGTCGTAACTACACACTGTTGAATCATATTCTAACTGTGCTTGGCTAGGAATTGATTTTCTATTAGGTTTATTCGTTATACAGCTGCAAGAAACAAGACATAGATAAAAAAGTATAAATAAACGAAACATAGCAAATAGGATTTTTTTAATCTGACTATTATCCACTATATAGTATATGTATATACATATATCATAACATTTAATACAAAAATTAAATGAATATTATCTGCCATTACCATGAAGGATGGAAGTATTCAATAAATTTTATTATAGTGTTGCACTAAAAACAATAAATACAGATAATCCATGGATATCGACCTATTGATCATAATAATATTCTTAGTCACTACACTGGCAATAGGATTATACTGTAGTAAGTCAGTTACTACATTTAAAGACTATGCAGTTGGCAGTAGAAATATGTCCACTTGGGTAGTTACTATCTCTTTAATAGCTACCATATATGGAGGGAATTTTTTACATACTCAACTAACTGGTTATTACTATCAAGGATTATATATGTTAATACTAAGTCTAGGTAGTCCACTTAGATTTTATTTAGCCTCTCGGTTCATTATTGTTAGAATGAAAGAGTGGCTAGGAGATTATTCCATTGCTGAATCTATGGGTAGGCTATGTGGGAGATCAGTGCGAATTCTTACAGCTATATTTGGTATTGTAGTAACGATAGCTAAAGTTTCTGCTCAGTTTAAGATTAGTTTAATTATTATTGAATCTATTACTTCTTGTAATGCACCAGCATATTCTAATTACTATACAGTTATTTTGGGCCTACTAGTTACGGCTTACACTATTTTAGGTGGGGCCAGGTCTGTAGCGCTAACAGATGTTTATCAATTTTGTTTTTTCAGTGTTTGTTTGCCTATTCTAACTTTTACTTTGTTATATAATTCTAAAAACCAATGGATTAACTGGCAAAAATTTGTCAATATGTCACAGTTTAATTTATCCCAAGTAGCTACTTGGGATATCTCTCCTACATGGGATAACTCCTTAGTTCATCTGTTTACTTATTTCATTTGGCATTCCATATTTACTTTTGATCCAGCGCAAATTCAGCGTTTTTATATGTCTTCTTCTATTCAACAAGCAACCAAAGTATTTTTCAAGAGTGGTACAATTCGGATCGTTTTTTCACTTCTATTTTTAGTTGTTATTGCTGCTTTATACACGAGTGGCAATAGTATTCCACCTAAACAAAAAATACTAGACTATATTATGCAGCTTAATCATTTTCCTGGAATCAAAGGGTTGCTTATAACATCTATTATTGCTTTATGTATTTCTACAGTTGATTCTTATTTACATACAGGTTCTGTGTTATTTGCTAATGATATATGGCCTTTCATAACCGGTTCTAGAGAACGAACTGATAAATATTCTCTAAGAGTTGTACGAATATCCTCTGGTTTAATAGGTATAGCTACCATTCTGATCACATTACACATGAGTAATATTAGACAATTTTTAAATAAAGTATTTTATTTCTATACGCCTTCGGTTACAGTTCCAATGATTATGGCTTGCTTTGGATTTAGACCTCGTTCAGCTGCTGTCTTATGGTCGATGGGAATTAACACGGCTATGACAGTTTACCATATCTTTATAAAAGGACAACCTATAAGAGAACGAGATGTATTTCTATCCCTTATATATGGTGCGTCCATTTTATTGATCCTTCATTACCTGCTACCTAAAAAGCCAAATACGGGTTGGGTGGGGATTCCAGATGATAGTCCAGTAAAACTACAAAACCAAGAAACCAAACGTTGGTGGTTAAGAAAATTATACTATTTTCAATCAATTTTTACTATTTCTTACTGGAAAGATATATTTCCTAAAAGCGCTACTACTTTCATAGCGTCAGGTATTTATTTTATTGTTTACAACGCCATACTACTTTTCTATGTGAAGCAAGTATATCTATTTCCTTACATATACTGGTATATATCTGTCATGGCTATAGGAACAGTAATAACCATCTATCCTACACTTCATGCTTATAAACAGGAAGGTAATAGTCTGTTGCATGGATTGTGGCCTATAGTTTTATATGGAGTCCTTTTTATTTCTGGCATCACCTATATGAAACTAAGCCATTTTGAACCTATGGCTTGCGCAATGTTTATAATCAACATAGGTATAAGTAGTCTATTATTGCCATATACCATAACAATAATAATGCTATCTGTCGTATTATTGATATATAAATGGATACCGCCTCATTTAGACCTTGTAAGTTGTAAAGAATGGATAACTACAGAAACAATGATAGGGTTAACCATTCTACTTAGTTGCCTAGTCTATCGATATTTAAGAAATAAAGTTAACAGACAATTACAAACTATAGCGTTAACTAGAATCTGCGATCAACAGTATACGCTAGCTTCTCTACATAATCAAGAAAACTGGAACAGATTAGATCCTACCTATAGCGGAAAAGTGTTGCAAGATATAGCTGATGAACTGGGCATACATGCAAAAAACCTACCTATAGAGAAACACCAGAAACAGTTATATGTATTTAGACAATCGTTACTAAAAAGAGCTAAGGAAGAACATACGTACACGTTAGATTCCAAATCTATCCATAAAGTTGACATAGAGAAACTGATCCTAAAATCTTATGAAACCGTTAGGAAACTAGATATACCTATACAGCTGCTTTTAACGAAAAAAACAAAAGAAAAATATTTATTAACCGACCCAACTATCTTTGAAAGATTATTGACTATAAATTTTTTAAACCTATGCCAGAGTAAATATACCATAGATCATACCGTTTATTTAACTATTTCAGACACATTGTTATCTTACCCTTTTCCTGAGCCTAACCAGGTATCCATATATAGTACCTCTGAGAAGCAATTAAGCGCTCCTATATTACCTGCACTCGCTTTTTCTATATCCACAGATACAGATAATCCCAATATAGCACCTACTTATGTAATTACAGATAAGATTAATTCATACTTCGTACCTAAGACCATCAATAATCTATATCAAGAAGAAAGTAGAAAAATTGTACAAGCTCATGGAGGATATATAGAAACCATAGAAACAGAAAGTGGTTTAGCCTGTTTCTATATATTACCTATTGATGGCAAAAAAGTTATGCAGTTTAAACGATATCATACCGATGACTTATCTAATAAGTTAGCAGAAACTGATGCAAGTTTAACCCAAGAAAAAGAGCTTATTAGCCTGCTTGTAAGCAACACAACGTTAACTGAACAAAAGGTAAAAGCAACCATTCACTTTATTAAGCAAGCACATGGCAATGTTATACGTAAGTCAGGTGATCCTTATTATACCCACCCCATGGGGGTAGCTAAGATTGTATTAGAAGCTACAAAGAATGCTGAAACCATTTTAGCGGCTCTATTACATGATGTAGTAGAGGATACAATCGTTACATTAGAGCAAATAGAACTACTATATGGAATGGAAGTTGCTTATATAGTAGACATGGTTACGCATTATAATACTTATGGTTTGCGATGGAAACTAGATAAGTCTGATAATCAAAATATATTAAATAAGTGTAAGGATATTCGTGTCGTTCAGATTAAGCTAGCTGATAGACTTCACAATCTAAGAACTATAGCTGCACGAAAACTAGAAGACCAAAAAAGAATAGCCAAAGATACTATGGACTTTTATATTCCATGGTCCCAAAAAAATAATATTTTAACTTGGTTATCAGAAATGGAAAATATATGTAATCAGATTTTAAATGGAAGTGTTCACTAAACCATATGCGTCAAGTTAAGGATTAAGTGATATTTCTTGTAGTCTATTTAGGCTAGAGATTCGGGTCTTTCTATACTTCTTTCAGGCAAAATCTTGACCAGTCCAATACTAACTTTTTAAAGAACATTAGTAAACTATTTAGTCGGCCCTGAAATATTATATATTTATTTGTTTATGAATATAAAAAACCGTATATTATAGTATATATAATAACCATTTTTAGAGTTTTTTTGTATAAAACCTTGCAAAATAGGGATGAAATCTAAGAGGATAAATCATTCTTGTGGTAGGCTTTTTGAGCAACGCTTATCTGGGATTCTTAATCCCCAACACGCCTTATTTCAGTTAGCTGATTCCATTCCTTGGCAATCCTTAGAATCAGATTTAGACCGCAGCTTTAGCTATGGACCCGGTCAACCTCCTTTACCTATTCGTTTGATTGTAGGCCTACTCATTATCAGTCATATGTACCAAGTTTCTGATGAGCAAGTAGTTGCTAGATGGGTAGAAAATCCTTATTGGCAATACCTTTGTGGCTATGATTATTTTCAGATTAAGGCAGCTTGTCACCCTAGTTCATTAACTCGTTGGCGTCAAAGATTGGGAGCAGAAGGTCTTAATAAGATCTTATCGATGACTATACAATTAGCCATTAAAAAAAAGTAGTCTGCCCAAAAGAACTTGAAAAAGTGATATCCGACACTACTGTAATGGAGAAAAATATTCGCTATCCAACTGATTCTTCGTTGCTTAATAAGGCTAGACAAAAACTAGTGGCTATAGCTAAGAAAACAGGCGTTAAACTCCGTCAAACCTACCAACGTCTAGGGCCAGCTATCAAACGTAAAGTAGATGGCTATGCACATGCTAAACAGTTTAAACGTTTAGCCAAAGGCGTTAAAACATTAAAAAACTATCTTGGTCGGGTGGTAAGAGATGTAGAACGCTCTATACAATCGTGTGATGAAGCAATACGCACCCAGTTTAGACATCTGCTTTCTATAAGTAAAAGGATTATTAACCAATCAAAAAAAAGTAAAAATAAAGTCTATAGTATCCATGAACCTGCTGTTTACTGCGTAAGTAAAGGTAAGGCTTTAAATCCCTATGAGTATGGTTGTAAGGTGCAATTTACGCTCACCCATAAACAAGGCTTGATTGTATCAACGGAAGCTTTACATCCTAATGAATATGATGGACATACCTTGCATAGAAGTTTATTACAAGCAGAAAAACTATCTGGTACTCAGGTAAAACACGTCTTCGTAGACAGGGGTTACAGAGGTCATAATATACCTAATAGTCAATGTAATATATTTATAAGCGGCTCTAAAAGAGGTATAACGCCTAGTCTCAAAAAAGCACTAAAAAGAAGATCTGCTATTGAACCACATATTGGTCATATGAAATCTGATGGTAAATTAGCGGTTAACTACTTGAAAGGAATATTGGGAGACAAACTCAATGCTATTCTATGTGCTATTAGCCATAATCTACGCCTTATTACAAGAAAAACATTCCTAATACCCACCTAATCAGGTAAAATAAAACCTATAGCACTAAGATGCTTTATCCTGAACTAACGTATACAGATACCAGGATTAGAATAGATACAGAACATGAAAAAATTGAAATGGGGCAGGTGATTATTTTTTTAATAAATAACTTGAAGTATGAATACTTCAGGGTCGACTATTTAAGGTAGAGACTATTCTTACGCTTCTTCCTGCTGATAGCTACTTGCAAAAATAATATCACCAGTTTTTTTACTAATCAAATCATAAGTGGAATAAGCCGATACAACTGACTTGCCTGAAAAAGCAATGCCCACTTCTACTACTTCATTTACATGAGGATGGTGTAATAATTCAGTATGGTAAGATTGATCTTGGATTTGTTTTAGCGCAACTTTTGCTACATTTTCCAGCTCTTCTTCCTTACGTAGATGTTTAAATTCCAATAGAATGGCTTTAGATGATTTTTGGGGAATCAATAGCACATCATAACGGCCAAAGCCACTTTCCCTATTAGAGCGTATATAGTATCTGTCACTAATGCTAGCCAGCATAGCTAGTACAAAGCCATGGTAAAAGCTTTCGCCTTGTTTAGCAGCATGCACATCAAAAAAGCTAGCACTTTGTAAGAGATAGGCGTTTAAATCTCGTGTAAATTCATTTATTTTACCAGAAAGTAAATGATTCAAAAAAGTATCATACCTATGCTGACTAGGAAATTTACTAAGCAACCATTCTTCAAAAAATCTATTATAGAGCCTGCGTACTTCATTATTAGGAATCTTAACTGAGCAATCATATAAATCACTATGCTTACTTAAAATACTTTTTTCAAAAGTTAAATAGCCAGCAAATAAAAGCAAACTCCATAAAGCATTTTCGCTGGTACCTAACAAATCAAAGGCAAGATGTTTATCAACAGCAACCTTTAAAGTTTCCTCTTGCATCAATGTTTCAAATTGCTCTTTAATGCTATTATTAGAGCTAAGAATCAGATGCTTGATTAGATCATTATTACCCGTATTGACCCAATAGAGATCAAAAAGGCCTTTCTCGCTTAAACAATAAATAATAGACCAAGGATTATACATAACCAAGCTGCCTACCCTATAGCCATTATACCAATTTTTTACTTGATCCATACAAATAGAAAGATCTTGTTTGGTAAATAAATCTTGAACTTCCATTTCGCTTAAACCAAAGTGGCTGCTATAGCCTTGATCTAAAATTGTATAAGTTTTCAGGTTATTCAATCCAGATAGCATACTATCCTTTGAAACACGCAATATTCCCGTTAAAACACCTCTTCCTAAATAATCATTATCTTTTAAGGCAGCACTAAATAGATTACGCATAAATGCGACCATCGCATCCAAGTGTTCTTTATTGCCATAAGCTTTGTTGAGTGGGGTGTCGTATTCATCTATGAGGATATAAACTTTTTGACCATGGTGTTGGTAAAGGCATTGACTAAGGAGTTTTATCGAATCCTCTAAAGCTTGTTGGTCAGCAGATTGATTAATAATATCTTTAAAAGTTTTTAACTGTGCCGTATTGAGCTTTGAACCCTTTAATAAATACTCAAATGAGCTAAACAGGAAAGATATTTGTTTGCTTATTTTGTTGTAAGCGCCTGCAAAGTTATCTGCATTAACATCCTTAAAACTTAGCATAATAACCGGGTACTTACCTTGATGTTGATCAATGTGGTTACCACCTTCTAACTTGCTAATCGCTAAATTATCAAATAGACCTTTTGTACTTACGCCACTAACCTCTGATGCAAAGAAATGCTGCAACATAGACATATTGAGTGTCTTGCCCCAACGGCGAGGACGAGCGATTAACGTAGCCTTCTCTCCTTTGTTTAAAAATTCAGAAATCATAGCTGTTTTATCACAAAAAAGGTAATTCCCTTTTACTAACTCCTGAAAGTTACTAACCCCAATCGGTAACTTGTTCATATTACTGTAGACCTGTTTAAAATAGTTAGGTTGTTATACATGAGTTCAATACAAATCAAAACTATAAAGCTGCTTGTTGCAAAACAACTTTATCAGAAGCATTTCTTTTATATGCTTCCATCCAAACCGGCAAAGAAGCTGCCCCTGTAGTAGCTAGATTAAGCACCATTTGTTTTAAATCTGGCCTAACATCCTTACTGGCCGGAGCCACTATCGCCTTGAACAGATAGGCTGAATGATTTTAAACCAAAGCCAATGCAATAATTTGAACGAGTACGCTTCATTAGCCTTATTAAGCTGACGCTGAAGCTTAGAAAGTTCAAGCTGAAGCCCACCAAGCTCACGCTTAAGCTTATCAAGGTCAAACTGAAGCTCACCAAGGTGAGGCTGAAGCGTATCAAGCGCAAGCTGAAGCTCACCAAACTGAAGCCCACTAAGTTCAAGCTGAAGGTTAACAAACGGAGCGTGAAGATCCTCAAGCTTCTCATGAACCTTTTTAATGTGCATGTCAAGATAAGCTGCATGAGGAAGCTTTAGCTGTGTCTGGCTCTCATTTTGCTGATCTAAAGTCTGATGCTCAAAAACCTTATTCTTACGTTTTTCTAGGTCTAGAAGTATATATATATACTTAAGGATAGTCGGATACAGTTCAGACATAGCCTCATATGTAGTAGTTGATATTTAATCTGACAGGCAGTAAAAATTAGACTGTATAGATGTCAGTTAAGTTTAGTTTGTCAGGTATGCTCTTAAGATACGCGATTTGATTATTTTTTTCAAAGGCTAGTTTTTTACTATCTTCCCAAGTTTGTATAGGCGTTTTACCGTAACAGTACTTTCCAGAATGTGGTCGCTCATGATTATAATAATGTAACCAGCTATCTAAATCTTGTTTCAAGACATCCAGGTCTGTATAGATCTTCTTACGCATAGCTGTATCAAAGAATTCCTGTTTCATCGTTTTATTAAACCGCTCACAGAACCCGTTGGTTTGCGGTGAATAGGCTTTAGTAACAGTATGTTCTATGCCTTCTATGCTTAAAAACAACTCAAAGGCATGATGCTCTATTTTACCTTTATACTCAGTACCACGATCTGTTAGAATGCGCAAGAGGGGTATGCTTTGTTCTTGATACCAAGGCAATACTCTATCATTTAACATATCAGCAGCTGTCAAGGCTGTCTTATCAGTATAGAGTTTTGCATGAGCTACCCGAGAATAACTATCTATAAATACTTGCGTATAAACCTTACCTATCCCTTTAAAGTTACCAACGTAATAAGTATCTTGACAGCCTAAATAACCAGGGTGTTCTGTATCTATTTCTCCACATGCTTCTTGTTCATGCTTACGTTTTTCTAATGCGGATAGCTGAGATTCCGTTAAAACAAGGCCATCTTGAGCCATTTTAGCTTCTAAGGCTTTAAGACGTTTTTTTATATTATTTAAGTCATTACGTAACCAGATAGACCTGACACCGCCAGGAGAGACCAGGATACCTTGTTGCTTTAGTTCATTAGATACTCTAAGCTGGCCATAGGCTGGATAATCTATCGCCATATCTACTACTGCTTTTTCTATACTAGGATCTACTCTATTAGCCATAATCGGCTTCCTACGGCTTATCTCTTGTAAAGCCTCTTGACCGCCTGTTTCATACAAGGCTTTGAAGCGATAATAGCTATCTCTACTATAACCCATAGTTTTACACGCCGATGAAATGTTCCCCAACGTTTTTGCTAGCTCCAATAAGCCTACTTTCGGCTTGATGATTTTTTGATGTAAATTCATAATAGTAGTCGGTATTTATATCAACACAAATTAATAAATGTCAGATTAAATATCAACTACTACACCTCATATATCTTTTTTTGACTGCTAAGACTTCTAACTACCTTGGCTTTAGCACCTATATGCTCGCTAGTCCCATTGTGTGTAATACAGTCAGCATGACCTATGCTAGTTTCAACATCTTTAATCTTTTTATCATAAACCTCCTTATAAACCGTTTTGAGCTTTTTCGTAAGACGAATAGAAAGAGATATACCCATATCCATCCCACCAGACATTAGATTCCTCTGAGCTATATTACACCCAACTGATAGAGCTAATGCCAGCAGATAACATACAAAAAACTTCTTATTTTCTACCATGACATACGAAATTTACTAGATGCTAAGAATTTTCCTAAAATATTAGCCACACGTTCATATTTTTTATATTCACAAGAAAAAGCAAGTGCCCATTCATAAGCAATCGCTACTGATTGAATAGGTAAATCTTTCGTATGAAAACTCAAGAACCATTTGAGAATATTGTCTCGAGACTCTATGACTGCAAGCTCAAATGGAGCATATGCTTGACCATGCTTTCTAACATAGACTTGATTTATATATTCTTGTGCATCAAGATTATTTAAGCATCCTTTAATAGTATCTAGATCATTATTGCTGATTGCAGTAGCAAGTGTAGCATATCTAGTTTGATCCACTAATGTGCTATTATGTGTTGAGTGATTCATATGGCTATCTATGGAGTGAGGCGTAGCTAATGTAGCGCACACAACGTAGCATAATTTGATAGCCTTCTCTTGAGCCATTTTATATTGATCACATTGCTCTTTATCAGATATATCCTCTAAATCTTCAACTACATCTGGATGCGCGACAACAGTTTGCCAAGCAATACGTATAATATCTGGTGATACACCATATTTCTTGCACACTTCAAGAATAACTATAGCACCATTTTGTTTTGCAACATCAGCCACAGTAAGACCATCATTATTTTTTATACTTAAAACGTTATATATCACTTCATTTGAGTGAACACCTGCCGAAAGCGCTAAACCCTCTAATTTCTTTAGAAGCTCTTCAAAAATCTCTTTATTGCAAACTCTGGCTGCAATATGGAATGGGGTATCTCCAGATACGCTATGCAATGAGCTATCTGCAGACAAATCGTGTATTTGTATAATTGAAAGTGTATCCACAAAACGACCTATTGTAATTACTAGCTTGTTATGCCTGCATTTATATACATTCTGCAAAAATGCTACAAGATTTACAGCCTCCCCCCCAGCGCTAACATGAGGTGAAGTACCCCTTTTGTTATCTGACCTATTGTTTGTAGAGTGGTTAGTAGAAGCAAGTGATTCATAATAGGAATCAGAAAATGAGGCTTCTCCACTTATAGAATCAGAATCATAGCATATTACATGCACCGCCATGCCCTGGTTATGATTAAATCTGACTATGTGACTACAGCCGTATATAAAGCATGACAAAAATAAATAGCAAAAAAAGAACATAAGAGCTTATAATAAAGATCTATTTGTTACTGATTGCACATAAGCATTAAAATCAAAGATAGATCTCAAACCAATAGATGCACTTGGTGAGATCGGTCATAATAAGCCCCTAAGCCACGGCATCCACTTATATGAATCAACCCTTGAAAAGAATGGAAGTAAATAGCTCGCCAAAATAGAGCAACACTAAAGCCAAAAAATAATGGATCATCCTATCTTTCAAACTATGCTTAACTTTCAAAAAACAACGGAATTTTTTTACGAAAAAAATTTTACCTTAAACCATTTGCATCTGTTAAAATCATATAATATGTATGAATAGAGTACAAAATTTTTTTCATTAAAACAACTGATTGGTTAAAGCAGCTAAAGTATATGCGCAGGGAGCATGCCCTGATAAAAAATAATTTATCGAAGGGGACGCTCGGCTAGCAACTGGTTAGCCATTTGCTTTTTTAGAAAAACCTAGCCATAGTGATGAATGGATACAAAAATAGCCTAAAAATGGCTTATCTAAGCGGATACCTGGGGAAAGATTTGGTAGTGAAATCAGCAAATGCGTTTAGCTGATATTTATAATAAGCTGTAATGGCTACCATAGCGGCATTATCTGTACAATAGGCCATAGCTGGTATAAAAATAGTCCAACGATGCTGCTGAGCCAATTGATTAAAGCGCTGCTGTAAATGGCTATTAGCCGCTACACCTCCTGCCAATGCAATGGTAGTAATACCGGTCTTTTGAGCCACCTTGACCAACTTATCCAATAACATGCCCACCAGAACGGATTGAATACTGGCACAAATATCAGCCCGATGGGTTTGCATATATTCAGGGGTCTTACTGCGGATAAAAAGAGAAAAAGCGGTTTTAATGCCACTAAATGAAAAATCAAAAGCGGGCATATGGGTAGTTGGAAAAGCAAAAGCTCCAGGATTACCCCCTTGAGCATAGCGATCTATTAACGCACCGCCTGGATAGCCAAAACCCATTAAATGAGCGATTTTATCAAAGGCCTCTCCTACAGCATCATCTTGGGTTTCTCCTAAAACCTCCATAGAGAAATAATCCTGCACTAGGATAATTTGGGTATGCCCTCCACTAACGGTCAAGCAGAGAAAAGGGAAATTTGGCTTTGGATCATCGATAAAATTGGCCAATACATGTGCTTGAATATGGTGAACACCTATAAGCGGTATGCCCAATGCAAAGGCCAACGATTTGGCAAAGCAACTGCCCACTAAAAGTGGACCCAATAATCCTGGACCTTGTGTAAATCCAATGCCATCTAATGCATCCTTTTGGATGGCTGCTTCTTCTAGCGCAGCGGTTACAACAGGAATAATATTGGTTTCATGGGCTCTTGAGGCAAGCTCTGGGACAACGCCACCATATTTTTGATGGATCAATTGGCTCATGACTACATTGCTAATGATCTTGCCATCATGGATTACAGCAGCAGCTGTCTCGTCACAAGAGGATTCAATACCCAAAATGGTTAATGGATGATGCATAATGTTTTATCAAGAAAAAAATAGTATAAGCCCTTACCCCTCATGCAATGCAGCGACAAGTTTTTTTTGCTTTAACACTTTAAGTGCAAAGTATAACCCAATAGAAAGGCTGCCAAATATCAATAGATTGGGAAATAAAATGACTTGCCAATGGCTATAAATGGGCACGTAACGCATGTAGTAAAGGGCTGGTTCAAGTGTAACACACCGATAGTGATCTTGTAAATGACACAACCCGATCCCAACTATATTGCCATATAGCATTCCCAAAGATAAAGTACGTAGGCTATTATAGAGCAAGATGGCATTCACTTGTCCATTATGGGCACCCAAAACCTTTAAGACACCCACCATATAACTACGCTCCATCAGTTGAATCATAACGGTAGCCACCATTGTGCACCCTGCCACCAATAGTATAAAAACAATAAAAATCGTTGTATTTTTCTCAATAATCGCCAACCAATCATAAAAACGAGCATACTGACGCGAGGTGCTCATCAGGCGTAAATCATGGTCTATAAGACGCAAAATAGTGTCGCGTAATGGTTTGGTTGGCCTCATACCATCTTTCAAAAAAATGGTATATCCATTTACGGTTTCTACAGACCAATTATTCAACCGTTGTAGCAGGCGCATATCACAAAAAGCCAAATGTTCATCTATATCGCTTAAATAGGTGCAGTAGATGCCTACAACTTTTAACTTGCGGTAGCGTGCAGTAGGATGGACCGTATGGACCACAACTGTATCGCTCAACTGAATGGAACATTTTTGGGCCAGGTGATGGCTAATACATAGCTCATTTTGAGCGGTCTCCTTGGTTAGATCAGGCAGCCTACCTGCTATCAGATAATCTTCTAGTGTTATATGGGCTGCCCTAGGGTCGATCCCCTTGCATAATATGCCCTCTACCGCTACACTTGTATGCGTAGACCTCTTTCGAAACTTGGCTGCTAATGGCAATTTGGGGACTGCTCTATGCTCCTCAAATATACCTGAGTATGCTGCGATGCTCGACTGCGCTTCTCCTAAAAATTGCTGATCATAAATAGCTCTTGAAAGCGGTCTAATGAGCATAAGCTTTTGCGTAAATGCAGCTACTTTTTCAATGGCATTAGGTAATTCAGCAATCAGACAACCTACTTGGGAAGCTTGTAGAGGTGGGGGCTCATACGCATGCTGGATACCGCTATATTTGGTAATTTCAAAGTCTCCAGCAAAAGCGGTTATTTTTTTTGTAATTTCTTTCTGAAATCCAAACATTACCATTAATGCGATTAATATAGTCGCGGTACCTATGGCAATGCTTAAAGTAACTATTTTATCTATCGAAGCAGTAAAAGTACCACGACTACGTTTCCTAACCCGACTTGCAACAAATCCAATCCAGCAAATGGTCTGAAACGATAACATAGAGGGAACTTAATAAGCCTGTGCAAAAACCACTCGCCCTTTGGAGGGTTTCCCTGAATAGATACAATAGCCTGGCTCCTGGTTTCCATCTAATGGTATGCAACGAATGGTGGCTTTTGTTTCCGCTTTAATTTTTTCTTCTGTTTCGGTAGTACCATCCCAATGGGCCATTAAAAAGCCCCCTGTACTAGCAATAAGCTTTTTAAAGGTAGCATAATCATCCACTAATAAGGTGCGCTGTTGGTGTGCGGTAAGGGCCCGCTGATAGATTTGGTTCTGAATGGTTTCTAACCAATCTATCACTTGTTGGACCAAATGATCCATAGGAATGGTTATTTTCTCCTTTGTATCCCTACGAGCCAATTCAACCGTTTTGTTTTTCAAATCATTAGGCCCCAACGCTATGCGAATGGGAACGCCCTTTTGTTCATATGCTGCAAATTTATAACCTGGCTTACGGGTATCACTATCATCTAACTTTACACGAACCTCTTGAGTAATCAATAATTTTTGCAAATCAACCAATTGAGCCACTACTGCGGCACGCTCTGTCTCTGTTTTATAAATCGGAACCATCACTACCTGTATAGGAGCAATTTTAGGAGGCAGTACCAACCCGTCATCATCGGAATGGATCATAATCAATGCACCCATGAGTCGTGTCGTAATGCCCCAAGAAGTACCCCATACATAATCACGCATACCGGCTTGATTGGTAAAGGTGACATCAAAGGCTTTGGCAAACCGCTGACCTAGGTAATGGGAAGTGCCGGCCTGAAGGGCTTTGCCATCCTGCATAAGGGCCTCAATGGTATAGGTTGTCTCCGCACCAGCAAAACGCTCATTTAGGGTTTTAGTACCTTTTATTAAAGGTATAGCCATATAATCTCTAATGATGCGCTCATACAAATGTAACATTTGTAAAGCTTCTGTTTCGGCTTCTGCCTGCGTAGCATGAGCGGTATGGCCCTCTTGCCATAAAAACTCTGTGGTGCGTAAAAAGAGCCTCGTACGCATTTCCCAACGGACTACGTTGCACCACTGGTTTAGTAAGATAGGAAGGTCTCTGTAAGATTGAATCCAATGCTTATAGGTACTCCATATAATCGCTTCTGAGGTGGGACGCACAATAAGTTCTTCCTCTAGCTTGGCAGCAGGATCGACTACCACACCACGGCCATCTTCGGCTGTTTTTAAGCGGTAATGGGTCACCACGGCACATTCTTTGGCAAAACCTTCTACATGGTCCGCTTCCTTACTGAAGTAAGACTTTGGAATCAATAAAGGGAAGTAGCCATTTACATGGCCTGTTTCTTTAAAAGCAGTATCAAAAATAGTTTGTAGCTTTTCCCAGATGGCATAACCATAAGGTTTGATAATCATACAGCCTCGTACAGAAGCATGCTCTGCCAAACCTGCACGTACTACTAATTCATTATACCAAGCAGAAAAATCAGATGCTCTTGTAGGTAAAGGGGTCATATTTCAATATAATGGATCAAAAAAAGGAAGAAAACCAAACCTATAAGCCGGGTTCTGTAGTGCGCCATAGCACACTGCTTGTCATTTATCTGGGATCATAATCGCTTATGACCTCTAGCGGCCCACCCACATACCTTTAGACCTCTTTCGAAACTCGATTATAATCGCTTGTCAAAGAGGCCTATGACGAACGAGCAGCCCGTCACGCTATAACGTAGGCATGCCTATTTGGCCTTTCAATCCCTAAGGTTTACCCTGCCTCAATGGTCGCCCATAGAGCGGTGAGCCCTTACCTCACCTTTTCACCCTTACCCTCCTTATTACAGAGAGCGGTTTATTTTCTGTGGCACTTTCTGTCATATAGATGGACCTCTATATGCCTTCCCGTTAGGAAGTAGGGTGCTCTGCATTGCCCGGACTTTCCTCTTTGACCTTTTATGGGAACCAAAGCGACAAGCCAGCTTGGCTTTCTCGTGGCTAATTTACAATATGGAACAACCTATTCCAACGAATACCCCTAAAAAAGGAGTTGCTTTTATCTGAAGACAACAAGACCATAACTGCTTTGCCCACAATATGGTCTTCTGGAATAAACCCAACGAATCTAGAATCACCAGACTGGTCTCGGTTGTCTCCCATTGCAAAATAATAATTCTTAGCAAACGTATAGTGGGTTACTTCCTTGCCATCTATCCAGCATGCGGTTTTAGTGAACCGAACAGCTTTTTTTCCCTCGAATCTTTGTATGATCGGGCCATATAATAGAATATTTTGTGCATCCATTGGAATAACCATCCCTTTGCTAGGCACCTTCACTGGGCCAAAATTATCTTTGGTCCAGTGAAAGGTAGGATGAAAAGGATAAATACTCGACTGAAAAACCCCTGCTTGATCTTCTACTGGATCTACCGATTGTATGCAAGTAGGCAGAATGGTAGTAAGTTGCTTAACTTTTTCTGGTGTAGTATAAATCGTATAGCCTTCACGACCAGGAACAGTAGATCGTATAGGATTTTTAATGTCATTTTTTTCAAAAAAAGCAGCTGTCAAGATGCGCTTGGTCTTCATAAAGTAACAATACTGCACGCTAACTGTTGTATCAGCTAGCGTGTTATTAACATAGAGTTGCTTATGGGCTATATGGACCAGATCACCAGGTAGTGCGATGCAACGCTTTATCCAATATTCACGTAAATCAGGAGGTTCCTGACCTACTGGCGTATTAAAAACAATAATATCATTGCGTTGGACTTTGCTGAATCCAGGCAAACGATATTGAGGCAATTCAATCCAGTTAATATAAGAGGGAATCTTTGTACCTGGAATGGTTTGATGGGTAATGGGGATTTGTAATGGAGTGGCTGGCGTACGGGCACCATAGTGTAGTTTACTCACCAACACAAAATCTCCCGGTAATAGGGTTGGCTCCATAGAGCCAGAAGGTATCACATATAGCCCAACCACCATCCAACGAATTAAGGCAGCTACCATAGCGGCAAAAAACACAGAGCTTAGCCACTCCCGAATGGCAGTTAGCGTTGAGCCACCGCTTCCCTGTTTTTTAGCTGAAAAAGAAGTCTTCATTCGTACGCTTCGTTATAAAATATCTTACCATAGTGGAGTGGATTGCAATATAACACACTCTTACCAATTTTGCCAAAAAAAGCAGACAGCTGTATAAACAACTAAATTTTTAATTTAAAAATACAATCCTCAAACTTAAATGCATTTCCGTTCAGCCAATAGTGAGGAACGGGGAAGTATGCTATACAATGCTTTGCTAGGTTAGGTTGACAACCTCTTTAAATTCTTCATAAGTGCCAGGAAATACCTTAACTTTTTTATTTTCGATATACCAAATTTTATTGGCAACCTGTTGAATAAAATTACGGTCGTGTGATACAAATAAGCACGTGCCTTCATATTGCTGTAGCGCTTGCCCAAGGGTATCAATGGACTGCATATCTAAATGGTTGGTGGGTTCATCCAGTAGTAGAAAATTGGCTTGAGAGAGCAATACAGTTGCTAAGGCAACCCGTGCTTTTTCACCGCCGGAGAGCACCTCTATTTTTTTAAATACATCATCCTTAGTGAAAAGAAACATACCAGCTATGGCACGAAGTTCTTGCTCTGTGCGTTCTGCCCCATCATTACTGCTATGGGCACGCAATGCTTCTATAATGGTATGCTCTAAATTTAAGGCCTCTAACTGATGTTGGGCATAAAAAGCCATTTCTACATTATTGCCAAAGCTTCTCTGCTGCTGTTCAGCTGCCTCATGCTCGGCTATAATACGCAACAACGTAGTTTTACCCCGTCCATTTGCACCAATTAAAGCAATTTTATCACCCCGGTTAATTTCTACAGCGGCATCTTTTAGAATCGATACAGCACCATAAGATTTATTGATTTTTTCTATTACTGCAATAATTTTGCTAGGATTGTGCTTAATCGAAAACTGGAATTTAATGGTTTTACGATGTGCAGTAGGTGCTTCTATCTTCTCTACCTTATCCAATGCCTTAATCCTAGACTGCACCAACTTGGCCTTACTGGCCTTTGCTCTAAAACGATCTATAAACTCTTGCGCATGCTTGAGCTGTTTTTGTTGATTGGCATAGGCATTTTCCAGTAAGGTACTTCTTTCTGATTTTTGTATTTCGTACTCACTGTAGTTACCTACATAAACGGTAAATTTTTTATCAGCAATCTCTACAATCTTAGCAGTCGTACCATCTAAAAAACTTCTATCATGTGAAACCACAATAAAAGCACTATCGTAGCTTTTTAAATAGGCTTCTACCCACTTGATAGAGACCAGATCCAAGTGGTTGGTAGGTTCATCCAAGATCAATAAAGAAGGTTGTTGCAAAAGCAACTTGGCAAACATCACCCGCATACGCCACCCACCTGAAAACTCAGATAGAGGACGGTCCAAATCTTTAGTCGAAAACCCCATACCCTCCAACATGGCCTCGGTCCTTGACTGCATATCATATCCCCCTATTCTTTCAAAGGTTTCTTGGAGATTTGATAATTGTGTAAGCAGATCATCGGAATAGTTGACCTCCATCTGTTGACACAAAGATTCAATCTTTTTTTGCGTAACCAATGCTTCACTAAAAGCTTCCATGGCTACATTTCGAATACTATCCTGAGATTGATAAGAAAGCAAGTCCTGGTTGAGAAAGCCAATAGAGCATTCTTTTCTTCGAGTAATTTTACCACTATCTGGAGAAAGGTCTCCCGTAATAATTTTTAACAAAGTAGATTTGCCAGCCCCATTGGGTCCAATTAGGCCAATCTTATCCTTGGGTTTAATATGCAGCGCAGCCGAATCATACAAAGTGCGCTTGCCCAAATGGTAGGTAAGGTCATTGATTACAATCATGGAATTTTATTAGCTTGAAAATATTAGGAGAAAGGTATAGCTTCCAAATAGCACCGCAGGAAACGATATCAAACCGTTCTATATCATAGAATGCAAATATAAGATATTTTTTATGAATAGCCCTCTTTCGAAAAAAGCTAGCTGAATAGATAGCTGTTAGGCGTCAAAAGAGGGCTAATATTCTACAAGTTTTAATATATTCGATGCCTATAAGCTATGAACCATTTTCATGAAGCAAGAAACCTCACCCATTACTATACCCCAGCGTCCAGATTGGTTGCGGGTTAAACTACCGATAGGTAAGCACTATAGAGCTGTGCGTGATATTGTAGATCAGCACAAGCTACACACCATTTGCACCAGCGGTAACTGCCCTAATATGGGAGAATGTTGGGGAGCAGGTACGGCTACGTTTATGATATTGGGTAATATTTGTACACGGAGTTGTGGCTTTTGTGCAGTAGCTACTGGCAGACCTACTGTTTATGACAAAGAAGAACCCAAACGAGTAGCACAGGCGATTCATCTAATGGGGGTTAAACATGCGGTTATCACTTCGGTAAATAGAGATGAGCTAAAGGACTGTGGCGCAGAAATTTGGTATCAAACGGTTAAGGAGATTAAAGCCTTAAATCCTGCCACTACTATAGAAACATTAATTCCAGATGTAAAGGCAATTTGGTGGGCGCTAGAGCGCATGATTAGTGCGGGTCAGGAAGTGGTCTCGCACAATATAGAAACGGTAGAAAGGCTTTATAAAACAGTTCGTCCACAAGCTAAATATGCGCGCAGCTTAGAGCAACTTAAACGGATTAAGGCATATGGAAAACGTTCTAAATCTGGTATTATGCTCGGATTAGGCGAAACAGATGAAGAAGTCTATCAGGTTATGGATGACCTACGCGCGCATGGTTTAGATGTATTAACACTGGGACAATACCTACAACCTACCAAACAACATCTTGAAGTAGCCACCTTTGTACACCCAGATAAATTTGCTCATTTTAAAGAAGAGGCGCTCAAGCGTGGATTCTCTTACGTAGAGTCAGGACCACTTGTACGTTCCTCTTACCATGCAGAACGACATGTTTAAATGGAAGCAGCGCAGTCAAGCACCGCAGCATACTAGATCTATTTGAGGAGCATAGACAAGCTGTATCTATTCACGTCACTGGTTAATAATGAATTGTATTCCACTTTTTTCTTGATAAAAAAGTGGACAAAAAATCATGCCCTCGGCAAAAAGTTCCGGAACCCACCCCTTACAGATGGAAAAACAGAAGTCGCCCGCTGCGCGGGCTGCAAAGGAAGCTGTTTTTCCTAATCATCTGCAAGGGGTGGGTTCTATTTCGAAACTTTTTACAGGGGCATTTTATCACTATGGCCATAGTGTTGAACAGATACGACAAGCTTCGACACCAAAATTGCCATTAGAAATAGCTTTTGCAGCAGGTCTATTCTTGTTTTTCTCTTTCTACTTCCTTTATTTTACAAATATTCAATGCAGCTTTAGCTGCTTCCTCTAATGCCTGCCCTATCTCTGGCCCTAAATAGGTATCAGCCAGCTTTACATCTATAGACAAGGTTTCTTGTGCCATATGTTGCACCTCTGGTAGATGGATATAACCTGCTGCATGGCGTAGGTCATAGAGTCGTTCTGCCAGTTTAATAAATAGAACAGAAAGCTGTACATGCTCTTCCTTAATTGCTTCTTTCAAACGATTCTGCACATAAAGTAACGAAGAGTGATCTAACGCTTGACGTTTATCGATCCCTACCACATTCAAGACAAAAGCATAGACTCCTAAGTTATAATGTTCCTTGACATAAGAAAGGGGCAAACAAGTACGACGTACCAGCTCATACAACAAAGCAGCATAGATTACTTTAGGTGAGTGAAAAGCCCACTCTACCACCAACTCAGCAATCCCTACTGCTCGTACATAAAACAATTGACCAGAAGCATGTCGTTTAAAACCAAAATGTTGCCTCAGCAATAAAAGCAAACCAGAAATCGTCCCTACATCTACAGGATCCATCTGATAAGAGGACTTGCAAACATAATCATGGAACTTCATGAGTACCATCATCGAATCGGCTTGCTCTTTAGGGGTAACAGGTGCTTCTAAGGTTAGGGCATCTAAAGGGAGTGTAATAGTCACCTTATTGAAGATATCTGTGACATCATTAGGCAGCACCAGTAGCATGGCAGATTGTTGTTGGTCACCAAATGTCTCCCAATAGCCATAATGGGCGCCAACAATACTGGATAAGGTTTCCTGTTGCAGGTCTATGGAAGGTGGCGTTCCTTGTTTCCCTTTAGGACCAATCGCATCCATTTCATCATCATAGACCTGTTTCACTTTAGGTAGTGCTTCAGGTGCAGCAGTAGCTTGGCTGATTACCAGGGCAGTAGCTTGAAAAAGGATGTATGCAGGCAGGCTGCTATCAACAGGATCAGCTTGTTTAAACTGCAAAGAAGTATCGTGTAGTTGTATTTTAACAAGTGGCATACCAGATCGATCTAACTTAGCAATCCGTAAAACTGCCTGAACCAATAAGTAGACCACTTGATAGATGTCGCATACCATATAAGCAGATAGCTTCTCATCGGAGCCGCTTACTTTTTCTACCAGTAATCTAGGTGGATCAGCCACCTCGTGCGACAAGGCCAATTCCAACTTACGGATCAACTTATCTAATGTAATCTGCGTAGGCTGCAACAACGCATGCTTTTTGGCTTTGGCCCTTCTATTGAAATAAGCCACCCAATCGTAGAGCTTATTGATAATACTTTGAAAATCCTGTTTATAAAGCGGAACATTGCTATCTAAAAAAGAGATAGACTCCTCAATCTTGCCTATTACTTGCGTTAAAATAGCACCATACCCTTTCGCCTTACCAGCCGTAGGAACTGCAGCTGCATCATAGAGAGAGGCTTTTAGTTGTTGAGACTCTCTATTTTTTTCCTGATTTTCAAGGTAAAGAATTTTAGCTTTATAGTGATTGAGCTTTCTTTTAAAGGAAATAGCGATGGCAAATACCAGTAGCATTGCTAGAAATAGCAGGAATAGGGGCAATAATGGATAACAAGAAACTCTAATAAAAAATATTTTATAAAAAACTACTAATGAAATAGCTGTTACAACACCTATACCCAAGTATAGAGGCAATACCCATAAGATTAAAGCAGCATCCATTAAAAATATGGATAAGTTAAAGATCAGATCCCCTACATTCCACCAATCTCCACCAAGTAAACTTAAAGGAAGATAAATCACTAAGGCCATTAGCCAGCATAGGCCAATACACCAGTCTGGAATGGTTCTTATCTTTTTCGAGATATCATAGACAAATGGATAACCTATAAGACAAGCTGCCAACAAGAGTTGTAGCATAATCCAGTAGACATTATGCATAATAGGCACTATAAAATAAGACAGTAAGATAGTAATGACAATATAGCATCCTACATATACCATCGTAATATGGTTAGATTTCAGCTTAGATAAAATAATTTTTCTATTGGCCCAAGCATTTTTAATCGCTTCTTTGCGTTCCATTCGCTTGCGTGCACGTTCTTGTTGCAGTTGTTTAAACTGGTCATCTGGACCACCCCAGCCTGCCTCCTCCGGCTGTTTAAATAAATAGTGGACAGCGATCATGGCTAAGCCGTTGGCTAGCATAGCAATACAAGAACCATCTATTCCTGTTAGTGGTTGAATCCACTTGTCCCAAGTTAAAATGGCTAATAGACCAGTCACCATACCGATTAAAGCGGTACGGGAAGTGCCTTGAAAGCCAAAAATAGCTAAAATAAAGGGGGCAGATACTATAGGTATGGAACAATTAAGGGTCCAACAGAGTAATCTAAACAGATCCTTACACTTAAAAGCCAAAAGCATAGCCAATAGACCCACCACTAGTGTAGCGCGTCTAGCAACTTTAACTTGCAATGCATCAGTAGTTGCTTTTTTATTTTGAAGGCGCTTCACTATATCATGGCTAATCATAACAGAACAGATATTCAAATAGGAATCAGCTGTAGACATAGCCATAGCGAGTAAACTAATGGCAAGCAGGCCTTTAAAAAAAGAAGGAATATGAGTCATGATATAGTCCCAAACCTCTGCTTTCTGTAAATCTGGTGCGTTTACAAAAACAAATATACCAACTAGCGTTATCAGGGCTATTATAATCACTTCAAAAAGAGTTGAATATAAAAAAACCCTTCTTGCTTGGATGGGGCCAGAAGACATATATACCCTTTGCACGTTTGGAGGATTTATAGCGGAAATTGTATTAGACAAACATAGTACAATCAAGGCTATCAAATTAGTATTCCAATGGAATACAGTACTAAACTGAAATTTTTCTTGCTGCTGTAGATAAGGAATTATTTCTTCAAATGGTTTTCCTACTGCTCTGAGCATATACCAAGTCAAAAGGGGAATGATAATTGAAAAAGTGACAAATTGCAATAGGTCAGTAAAGGTAACTGAACGAATACCCCCAAACATAGAGTAAATAATAACTATTAAAGTCGCAAAAGCAGTAATAACATTAATATTAAGATTCGCTACATTTACACACATATTAATAGCCATAGTTATTACATTAATTTGAGCAGTAACCATAACAATAGAAGCACAAATACTTGACAGAGCGGTAATGATCCCAACATATTTACCATAGATACTACCCATAGTATCAGCCATAGAGAGATGCTGCATAAATCGCCCCATACGTAGTGCTAACGAACCGACCAGCCAACAGCTAAAAGGAGCCAAAAGCATCAAGGTTATCCACCAGAGACCAATGTTATGCACTTCCTGCACATTACGTATTAGCCCTCCTCCACTAAAAGCAGTAGCCAATACTGTAGCTACTAAAGTAGCCGTAGAAAATTGTTTATTCCCCACTGCATATTCTCGAAAGGTGGTTTGTTTTCTACTAAAAACAATCCCTACCACCAAGGTTAAAAGCAAAAAAGCAGCCACTGTAATTAGGGATACGTTGAAGCAAATCATACAAGGTCAGTCGTTAAAAAGTGAATAAAAAATATGTATAGGTTCTGTACAGTTAAACGTCGTACGTGTAAATTATTTTTTAACTGTATTACACGCTACTTTCAAATTTAATTAAAAATTATGCCATAGCCTCATTCCAATTATGCATAGGAATGACCTATTTGTGTTTCGTAGAGAAGCATTACTATGAAAAAAAAAGTGATAATAAAAGCTTCATATAAAGACCTTCTGCAAAGCCTATTTCTAATGGCAATTTTGGTGTTGAAGCTTAAGGTCTTAAGATGAAGGCAGACTACTTTAGATCGGTTTTCGGGAGCAGATCTCAAACTGTCTTAGGCGGCTGTCATTAAGCGCAATGGTCATGAGCGCATAGCGAAAAGTGTGCAAAAAATTGCTTATCTTTTTTTAAAGCAACCAAAAAAGCGCGTAGTGCATGGAGCCGCTCAACAACCTCTGCTGGTGCAACTGTAAGACCAGTACTATGTTTTTGAATGACCTTTCGTGCCCCTGCCAAGCTATATCCTTTTTCTTTAACCAGTGTATAAATATAGCGTAGCTGAGCAATATCTTTTTCTTGATACCTTCTAGCCCCCTTGCTATTCTTATTGGGATGGAGGATGCCCATAAAAGCTTTTTCCCAAAAACGTATTAAAGAAGTGGTTACGCCAAAATGGCGGGCTACCTCCTGAATGGTAAAATACTTTTTTTCCATACCTTCTAAAAATTCGAACAAAGGGCTTGTGTTTGATGTGCAGCTTGTTTACGCACTGCTTCATATTCAGCAGCAGTAAGCTCCCCTACAAAGTATTGCACTGGGTTCACACGACGTCCATTGTGGTAGACCTCATAGTGGAGATGAGGGGCAGTAGAATCCCCTGAATTGCCCACTGTACCAATTTGTTGCCCCCTGGTCATACGTTGCCGCTCTTTAATCATTATGGTATGCATATGGGCATAGTGGGTTTGAAAGCCGTTGCCATGCTCAATAAGCAAATGGTTGCCATATCCTTTCTTATCTTTTTTCACCCATTTAACATAGCCATCCGCAGCAGCGTAGATCGGCGTATGAATAGGAGCTGAGAAATCAACCCCCTCATGCATCTTGCGAATTTTATAGATTGGATGGGTGCGCATACCAAAATGGGCCGATATTCTTTTCAAATGTTTTTTAGAAACGGGAGGGAAAGTAGGTGTAGAAGCGAATTTGGCAATCTTGTTCTTTGCAAGGTTGAGTATTTGATCGTAAGACTTCTTTTGAATGGTTAACTGACTAGCTAGTTGATCTACCTTAGACAATGTTTGTGCAATTAATGTATCCTTCCCTAAATGGGCATATTTATTTACGCCTCCCATGCCTCCTCTGCGTTCTTCAGGAGATATCGGTTCCGTATTCAACAATACCCTATAAATGTTATTATCTCGCTGCTGCAAGGCAGTTAAGACCGACAGGCTACTTTCTATTTTTTTTTGTACGATATGGTAATAAGCCTTCATGCTTTCATTTTCCTGTAATAGCTCTGCCTCTCTGGGAGAAACCGTACTACCTTGATAATACTTCACCATGGCGCCAGCTAACCCCACTGAAAAAACTATAAAAACAATACTACGTAAAATGTAAGCCGATATAGATGTGTGTACACGCTCATAGCTACAAGTAGCAGGGTTATAATAGTACTTGGTTTTAAGCATAAAAAATATATAATTACAGAGAATATAGACCCAAGCTAATTTAATTTAGTAAAATTGAGCAACATAATCAACTATAGACCTTCTGCACAAGCTATTTGTGATCAGCAATTTTTAGGAGAAGCGCGGTCGAGCACCGCAGCATACTAGATGTATTTGAGGAGCATAGACAAGCTTCAACACCAAAATTGCCATTAGAAATAGCTTTTGCAGAAGGTTTTATTATTGGGCTTTGAACTGCCTGAGGACGCAATATAAAAAAGCGACTTTCTAAAAGCAAATTAGAAAGTCGCCTCTAATAGAAGAAAAAAGAATTAAGGATATTATTTTACTTCTTCAAATTCAGCATCTGTCACATTGCCGCCACCTTCTTTAGGGTTTTCCTGTTCCACATTGGAAGTGGCTGGTTCTGCCTTAGCCTGTGATTTTTGGTAAACCTTAGCCATTACCTCGCTCCAAATCTTATTTAGCGCTTCTAGTGCAGGATCAATAGCAGCAATATTCTTTTCTGCATGAGCCTTTTTCAGATCTGCCAATGCAGGTTCTATATTTTTCCGGTCTTCCTCCTCAATTTTATCACCCAATTCCTTGAGCTGCTTTTCTACCTCAAATATAAATGAATCTGCTTGATTTATTTTATCTACTTGCTCTTTTTCTGCTTTATCTGCCGCTGCATTGGCTTCTGCTTCCTCCCGCATCCGTTTAATTTCATCTTCTGTTAAACCAGACGAAGCTTCAATACGGATCTTTTGTTCCTTTCCAGTACCTTTATCTTTTGCAGAAACATGCAATATACCATTAGCATCCACATCAAAAGTAACTTCTATTTGTGGAATGCCCTTGGGCGCAGGTGGTATATCAGATAGGTGAAACTGACCAATGGTACGGTTGTGTTTGGCCATAGGCCTATTGCCTTGTAGCACATGGACCATAACAGAAGATTGGTTATCTGAAGCGGTAGAAAATACTTCCGATTTTTTTGTTGGAATAGTCGTATTGGCTTCAATGAGCTTGGTAAAAACACCTCCTAACGTTTCAATACCTAGGGATAGTGGAATCACATCAAGCAATACAACATCCTTTACTTCTCCAGTGAGCACACCTCCTTGAATTGCTGCTCCTACAGCCACCACTTCATCAGGATTGACTCCCTTGGAAGGTTTTTTACCAAAAAAACGCTCTACTTCTTCTTGGATTTTTGGAATACGGGTAGAGCCGCCCACTAAAATAACCTCATCAACCTTACTATGTGGATCAGCGATATCTCCAAAGGCATCTTTTAAAGCTTGCCTACAAGGGGTTAGGGTACGCTTGACCAAGTCATCTACCAATTTTTCAAACTGTGCTCTAGAGAGCTGCTGTACCAAGTGTTTAGGCACGCCATCAATGGCTGTAATATAGGGGAGGTTAATCTCTGTGGTGGTTGCACTAGAAAGCTCAATTTTAGCCTTTTCCGCAGCCTCTCTCAAGCGCTGTAGCGCAGTTGGATCCTTTCTTAAATCAACCCCCTCATCCTTTTGAAAGCTATCAGCAAGCCAATCTGTTATTTTTTGATCAAAATCATCTCCACCCAGATGAATATCCCCATTGGTAGATTTAACTTCAAAAACGCCATCACCCAGCTCTAGAATCGAAATATCAAAAGTCCCCCCTCCAAGGTCAAATACAGCAATGGTGATGTCTTGGTTTTTTTTGTCTAGGCCGTAAGCTAAAGCAGCAGCAGTTGGCTCATTAATGATCCGCTTTACCGCCAAACCGGCGATTTCTCCCGCCTCTTTAGTAGCTTGTCGTTCTGCATCGTTAAAATAAGCAGGTACGGTAATCACCGCATCCGTAACGGTAGTACCTAGGTAGTCTTCCGCAGCGCTTTTCATCTTTTGCAAGATAATAGCAGAAATCTCTTGCGGGGTATAGAGCCGATCACCAATCCGCACACGGACCGTATTGTTCGCTCCGTTTTCTACCTTATAAGCCACTTCGTTGATTTCATTGGCCACACTATTGTAACCCTTGCCCATAAAACGCTTAATCGAACTTATGGTATTATTAGGATTGATAATGGCCTGACGTTTAGCAGGATCACCCACTTTACGTTCGCCCTTTCCACCATTTAAAAAAGCTACTACAGATGGCGTAGTTCTTTTACCTTCATTATTAGGAATCACTACTGGCTCGTTGCCTTCCATAACGGCAACACAGGAGTTGGTGGTTCCTAAATCGATTCCAATTATTTTTCCCATGTCTAATTGCTATTTTGTTTGTATTAAATCCTTGCCTCTATCGTAGAGCAACCTATTTAGCTTTATTGTATAAAGGGATAATACAAAGTCCATGCCAAATCTATTATCTTCTAGAAAATTGTGTCAAAATGGCATAATAGGTCTAAGCTACAGCGGCATTGTGGCTAAAAAAGTATGCGCACTATTTTTTTGAAAAGCTTTTCTCATACCGCTCTGGATGGCTTATAATATCTCTGGCTTGTTGCAACATTTGGGTTGCATAGCCCTGCTCTTCCAGGATATCTATAGCAATGGTTTGGTTAGAGGCGCCGGGAATTACCTTGTACGTGTACTGAATTTTGCCATCTTTTCCTATAGGTTTGATAAAAACCTTATAATTTTTAAACCCCTTTTGAGGCTCACGTCCTTCTAAAAGCATCACGATTGGATAGTGGGTAGCCACAATATTCAGGGCGTTACCATATCTTGCAATATAGTTTAATACGGAATATTCTGCTGCTGCCCCTTCTACTGGATTGGTACCACTAAAGGGTTCGTCAAAAATAGTAAAGCTAAACTCATGGTCTTTTAATGGCTTTAATAAATTTAAATGAGACTGAAATCGATCCACTTCTGCTAAGAAGAGTGACTTTCCAGCTGCAATATCATCAGTAATATCTATATAAGTGTTTATTTTGCTAAATGGGGTCATCTCACAGGACTTAGCTGGTGCAATGCCAAAGGTTTGACTCAACAAAACAGTGGTGGCCACACCGGTTAAAAAGGTAGATTTGCCACCTGCATTGGGACCAGTTAAAATGATGTTTTGTGTTTTAGTTGCACTATCCATGACCACATCATTGCCAACAGCGGTAGTAGGGGTTAACATGGGGTTCCACATTTCAACCAGCGCCAACCGAGGTTTTGTATATGCTTTGGGGGACAAGAACTTAGTAAAGGTATAGGCATGTGGCCCACCCACCGCAGCTGTTTCTTTCATAAGGGTGGCGATAGACAACAAGGCATCTAACGCTCCTAAAGCATACATGGCATCGTGAAAGACAGCCTTATACTCCACAAAGAGTTTATAACTAGCCAATAGCTTCCCAGCATTATCCCATAAATAAGACCAAGAACGAAGGGGTAATTCTTCTAAATAACGCAATAAGTTACCTACCTCAGAAGATTTGTTTCTGCATGCTAATAGTTCTCTGATAGGCTGAAGTTGTAGACCATATAGCGCCTCTAATTCAGCATTTTGTTCAATCAATACATTGATTTTTTTAGCAGTAGTCAAAAAGGTTTGCACATCTGCCATACGCAAGGCAAGGTTTTTCAATACCCCTGAGTACTCCTTGTAGTTGCGGTATCCTTTGTAATATTGCCAGAAAGAATGGATAGTATACATACCACTGTTAAACCACATCGAGAACTTAGTGTCGACAGAGATCGATTTTTTTAATACTTCCCTGCCAAGATAACAAAGATTGTACAAGGGAATAAACAGCCAATAGAGCTCTGCGTAGAAGAGACCACGTGGAACATCCTTACCCTTAGCAATACGCTTAGTAGCAACAAGATAGGATATCTCTGTAAAAGGCAGCCCTATTATTATAGGATACCAGATATAATTAGTATAAATATTCCAAACATCTCGTAGTAATATCTTTCTTCTTTGTAGCAAAAAAGCCGATTTGTTTGCAGCAGCAGAAGGCTTATAAAATAGATTGGTCAAATATTTATCATACTCTTTGGTATAAAGCGGATCTGTTTCCGTCCAAAAAGAAAGCATCCCTTTTTCAGATGATTTATAACGTTGAAGCTCGCTTTGTAAATCATTATATAACTGCTTGTTTTGAAGCAAAAAATCTATACACTGCTGACGTTTGGTAAGCACTTCTATATCAGCAATGGGCGCAGCGATAAGTGAAGCAAGTGCTCCCTCCCCTAAAACAGTAATCGTCTTATTAATGCGGGACAAAACATGATAGGTTGGTGTAGTAGTAGTTCCGCAAAAAAGGTGTAGGTCATTCCAAGCATATGGGTTCAACAGCTTACCTGCCTGCTGATACTGATCTTGGTAGTAGCTGCTCTCAGCAAAAACTTCATTGAATACCAATGCACGCGCTGCTCTTGGTGAAAGATGCACGTCTGTAATATTGGTATCGGATGCTTTAGCTTTCTTAGCGAACAGCGCCTTTGTCAAAGGCTCTGGTGCTTCAGGGAATGATTTTAAGTAGTAGTCAGCTACTTGTATAGCCATGGAAGGACGCTTGTCAACAGCTTCAACAGAAACTGGTAAACAAAAGATAAATGCTGTTGATATAAACGAAATGATGCGCATGGATAGAAAAATTAAATAGTATATGTATACACCACCTTAGCTTTCGCCTTCTAAAGCAAGCTACGGTGAACACAAACCTATGAAAAAAAACCAACATTTGGGTAAGTCACAATTTGGCGCACAAGATATGGAACATCTACAACTTTTTACTAAATTGTGCTTGGAAAACAAATTGAGCAAACCACTATGGCGCAACATACATCTTTATCGTGGTTTAAAAAATGGTTACAGGTTATTTTTCCCATACAGCAAGGAGAAAAGCAAAAAGTTTTCCTTCTCCTTCTTTTAAAATTTCTTATTTCTTTTGTTTACTGCATTTTAGCAGCACTCAAAGATACCGTTTTGGTAACAGCCAACCACTCTGCTGCTGAGGTTATTCCCATTATAAAAGGTTCCATTATCTTTCCTATTTCCATAGGGGTCGTATTGTTGTATGCCAAGCTACACAATTGCCTAAAACAGGCCACCCTCTTTTATAGCACCATTTTGTTTTTTTTAGGGTTGGTTCTTTTGTATGGTTTTGTGCTATATCCCCATGCAAACAAGGTAAGCCCGCATGCTATGGCAGATTGGTTAAGCATCTATACAGGGGGCAAGTATTTGCACTGGATTGCTGCATTTCGCCATTGGATTCACGTACTGTTTTTTGTAGTGGCAGAACTTTGGGGGCAAGTGGCACTCATGTTGCTTTATTGGAGTTTTGTCAATAATGTTTGTAAAATGCAAGATGCCAAACGATTCTATGCTATTTTAATTGCTGCAGGAGATGTTGCACTAATCATTACCGGTCCGCTGGTCTTAGCCTACACTAAAAAGTATAGCCATAGTGACTTTGTATACACGATACAAGCATTAATAGGGTATGTTGCCTGGTGTTGCCTGGCCATCCTCTTTACCTATTGGTTTGCCAACCATACCATAAAACCAGATGGAGACAGCTTGAACCATAACACCGCTACTCCTCCTCAAACCCTACGGTTATCCCTATGGGATAGCTTAAAGCATGTGGCCACTTCTCGGTATTTAGGCAATATAGCCATTATGGTAGTTGCCTGTGGGCTTTCTATAAATATTGTAGAAGGAACGTGGAAGTCTTATCTAAAAGAAGCATTTCCAAAAGCAGTAGCCTATCAAAGTTTTGTATCAGAGCTGAATTTTTGGACAGGGATTATTGCCTTGATCATCTCTCTATTCTTTAGCGGGGGTATTCTCAGACAATTTGGTTGGAAGACAACTGCACGCATTGCACCAGTGATCATTGGGATTACTGGTAGCCTCTTCTTTTTAATGAGTTACAGCAAAAGTCATGCGCCCTGTTTAACCCATTGGGTGGGATCTAAATTGGTGCTATACATCGTAATCTTTGGTGGCATGCACAATATAGCCGCAAAGTCTATCAAATATGCTTTTTTTGACAAGACCACACAAATGGCTTATATCCCGCTTGATAGAGAGACAAAAATTAAAGGAAAAGCGGCTGTAGATCTGCTGGGCTCTCGTTTGGGCAAAGCAGGCTCCTCTTGGATTCAAATTGCATTGCTTGAATTGATGCATACCAATAGCATCCAACCTCTTTCAGGGATATTACTGCTCTTTTTAGTCATCACTACTATTGCTTGGTATCGAGCTACTGGTTCGGTGGATAAACAATTGCATGTATTAGAGGCAAGAGAGGCAAAATAAAAAAATATCTATTCACGCCTCTGACTGGGCCCCTTATCTCCTTCGATAAAAAGTATCTATTCACGTCACTGGTTAATAATGAATTGTATTCTACTTTTTTCTTGATAAAAAAGTAGACAAAAAATCAAGCCCTCGGCAAAAAGTTCCGGAACCCATCCCTTACAGATGGAAAAACAGAAGCCGCCCGATGCGCGGGCTTCAAAGGAATCTGTTTTTCCTAATCATCTGCAAGGGATGAGTTCTATTTCGAAACTTTTTACAGGGGCATTTTATCACTATGGCCATAGTATTGAACAGATACGATAAAAAGTCTAGCCTGATAGTAAATAGCTGAAAAGAGATAAGGGGGCTTTATAGCGTTCCTGTTGCAACTTCACACCTTCACCATCAGAGTTGCGTGATTTTTATGCTATTTCTTAGAGCCTTAACCTCATTTAATAGCTTGTCTAGTTCTTTTTTGTACAATTCCTCTTTCTTAGAGTATGCTGATGTTTCATACTTATCTATTTCACTATACAAATGGATTAACTGGAAGAATGGGAATGTTGGGCCATTTATTAATACTTTGAGGCGTCTTAGCTCATCTATTTGCTTATCTGTTAATGGACTATCAAATTTTTTCCGAAGCTCTATTATCTCATTGATTACTTGTTGTATTTCCTTTGCCTTTTCTATCCATTTATTTGTCTTTGTTATCAAAGTCAAATGTTGCATATTTAATGCATTATTGCCTATAGTTTCCAGATAGGTTTTTAAACCTTTCATTACGTTAATAAGCTTTGTAGCCTCTTTATTATTTGTGCTACTTTCATCAATAGATTCATAAATATTGTCCGTGTCCAATGCTTCGTCATCCTCCTCTTGCTCACAAATGGTTTCACAAACTCTATTGTTAACAATATTACTTGTATTCAATGATGCATTATCTTCTCTTCTGTTATCAATAGATTCATAAATATGTTCGCCGGTATCGTCGTCATAACCGAACTGCTGCCCATCATCTTTTAGATTTGCGTAAATATGGTTCGCCATATTGCCACCACTATTATGATATCCCTGGTCATCATGCTCCTTAGTAGCGTGGCTATATGCTTGTTTTTGATTTTTAGTGCTATTGATCATTCCATAATTTGTACTTTCATATATAGGCTTCACTGTATACCCGATTTCATACCCTTCGTTCTCTGCTTCAGTATCACTTCCATACCCTTCATCGTTGTCTATAGAGAAGGTCTTTTTCTCTTTTTGTAAGCGATCTATTATGGTATTATAGAGCGCTGTTAGATCCTCTCTGGATGACAGATTGTCTTCAGATAAGTTTTTTGCTACTTTTTTCAAGCAATCTTTTAGGGTATTATAGAGTTCTTGTATATCTTTTTTAGATGACTTATCACCTTTTAATAAGCCTGACTCTACTTTTTGTAAGTAATGTTTTAAAGTGTCAATGGAATCTTTGAGATGCTTGTTGGATGAACCATTATCCTTGGGTAAGGATTCTTCCAATTTTTGCAAGTAATATTTTAGTGCCTTATGGGAACCTTTGGCCTCATTACCTGCTTGATGAATGCCCATACTCTTATTTTTTGAGGTATCTATTGTTTGGATTTTAGCAGCATATTTCTTGAGATTTTGGTCAAATCGTGGCTTTGTAAGCTGGGTACACATATTTCCATTTAGCATAAACAGACTGCTGGTTACTAAAAGTTTCGATTTTTTCGATGTTTTGTTTTTTATGAATTGCATTTGTTTTATTTTATTTAGATAATTTGTATATTTGCTAGGTGTTATACAGACTATGCCTTAATTTATATGCAGGCTTAGGCAGTGTTTATATAAAAAACACATAATGCTGATTAGTAAAGTTTTAGCATTAGATTGGTGCACTGTGTAACAGAACAAGGTGTTGGTGATCAGCCATACTAGTATCTGCTCACATCATTGGTTGGTAATGAATTGTATTCCACTTTTTTGTTGATAAGAAAGTGGACAAAAATCCCAACAAAAAGTGCATGCCTTCATATTGCTGAATAGATGCAAAAAACACTCCTAAAAACAGAAAAAGTCACCCTTTAAAGAAAGCTGCAGCAAGAGCGCTCGCCATAAAGACGAACAAAAAAGCAACTTAATAAAAGGGTTCTAGAGCATCCATAATGAATGGTAAAAAAATTTTTATAATTATCCAAATATTAGTGTCCATTCATCACTATGGCTACACTTTTCTGAAAAAGCAAATGGCTAACCAAAATTACCAGCCCCGCGTCTCCTTCGATAAACAGTCTGGCCCGATAAGTAAATAGCTAGTATCCATTCACGCCTCTGGCTGGCCGCCTTATCTCCTTCGATAAAAAGTCTGGCCCGATAGTAAATAGCTGAATCGATACATTTTTCAGCGGGAAAATCGTGAACTCAGCCCGCAAGCGGGCTTCAAACAGACGATTTTCTAATCCGCTTCTAAGAAACTTCAAGTACATGTTTCCGTTTGGCTTACCATTACATAGCCCAATTCTTTTGCTTTTGTGATTAAATATTTTAGGGTCCTTTCTTTGTATTTTTTTTCATAATGTTCTATTCCTTTATCGACATAGCCTTTCCCAAATTTTAGCATGTTATAAAAAGTACTCGCTATTTTTCTTGCCGTAGCAGTAATCGCTTTAGGGGCTCCTAATCGGGTTTTCATTCTTCTACCATATGCCCCAAGGGCACTTTTACTATTTAATGCTGCTTGTGCTGCCATTCTAAAGGCATTTGCAGCACGATTAATTACTTTACGTGTTCTTGTACTTATTACTTTTTCTCCTGTTATTCTATTGGAAGGACTTAAACCTAGCCATGAAGAAAAATGTTTGTCTGTTGGCCATTTATGCGGGTTCATGCCAACTTCTGAAACAATAGTTTGTACTGTTAAAGTGCTAAGGCCAGGAATTGTCGTAAAATCAACGCCTGTTACGCGATATAATGCTTCATGCAGACCAAACTGCGGCTTGTTTTTTGTAGAAGTAGCTTTGCTTTTAATACAAGGTGGGCCTGAATCAGATTTTGTCTCAAATTGTTTATAATAATCTGCAATAGCTTTATCACATTCTGCTATTGCTTCCTGATATATAAGGTATAGCCTATGCTCCTGCCTTAGAGAAAATAGATGCTCTGCTCTATAGTCTCCTGTCAGGGCTTTTGCAATCGTAGCCTCATCGCTTTTAATTCTACAGTCTTTTAATGAAGCCAATTTAGCAGCGTTGCGCTCGCCTGACAGTATCGATTCGATAATCCGAATACCTGTTACACCCGTAATATCTCTTATTACTTTGTGTAATTGAAGATTCATTTGAGACAGTGCTTTTTGCATACGATTAATATGAATAGCTGCTGTTTTGACCAGACTTTCTCTTTGTCTAATGTAGCTACGTAAGACACAGATCTCATCATCTGGCCTAAAAGAGCCTTGGAGTAGACCATAGCTATGTAATTGTTGTAACCACTGACAATCTTGTACATCTGACTTCCTACCAGGAACATTTTTTACATGTTTTGCATTCACTAATAGAACACTAAAACCATAAGAATCTAATATTTGGAATAACGGAATCCAGTAAACTCCGGTTGATTCCATAGCTACTGTGGTCACTTCACAGGCTTGCAACCATTTTGCTAAATTATGGAGATCTTCTGTAAAGCACTTAAATTTTTGAACTCTTTGTTCACACCTGCCTTCAGGTACACATACATAATGTATTTCCGAACCTATATCAATACCTGCTGCGTTAGGATGAATAATGTGCAATGATTCTCTTTTTTTTCCTTTTTGCATGACAGTATGCTATTTATATAATTTTATTATAACAAACAGAAGTGCTTCAGCTTGGAACAGCTAAATAAATACATTCTTCTAATCGGGGTTATAGTACCACCATTGGTTCAACCGCTCCTATCCAAAACCATGCTGAAAAACGGGCACTTTAAGCACCAGGGAAACAATCGATCATAACTGCAAAAGCACTCCTGAATGAAAAATATAGTACAAAACTTTTAGAAATATCATAACGCCATAAATAAGTTTCTTGCTTAGGTATAACCCACAGCCGTGGGTGGGGGCTGAAAAATATATCGCTCAGGGGTTAGTGTTTTACTAGAGCGCCATTTTTTTATCGAAGGAGACGCGGGGGCTGGTAATGGACTAGCCACTTGTTTTTTCAGCCAAACGTAGCGTATGCGTTTAACGCTATGTCCATAGTAGAAAAATGCCCCTGTAAAAAGTGGGGAAATAGGCCTCATCCCTTGCAGATGATTAGGAAAAACAGATTCCTTTGAAGCCCGCGCAGCGGGCGACTTCTGTTTTTCCATCTGTAAGGGGTGAGGTCCCCCAACTTTTTACCGAGGGCTTGATTTTTTGTCCACTTTTTTATCAAGAAAAAAGTGGAATACAATTCATTATTAACCAGTGACGTGAATAGATACAATAGCTAAGCCAAATCTTTTATCGGTGGCCATAAGTGCTGGGTATACCAATACTCGATATAAAAAATGCTGTTCTATTTAATAGTCAATAATATTTATCTCTTAAGTTGACACCATTGTCTGAACAGATACCCTGCTTTTTTTTTGAAAAGCAGAGACAATCCATCCCCCTCCTATTACATCTTCTGCTTCATAAAAAACAGCAGCTTGGCCAGGAGTAATGGCATGCACACCTGCACCAAAAAATACATGCATTTGCTCCCCTACCTGCTCAATCACAGCGGGGGTTCCTGGGTCGTTATACCTCACCTTGGTAAGGGTATCCAGTTTTTTGCCCTTTAGATCTATATATTTGGATAAATTAAGCCGATCTACATACATACCCTCCCGAAGCAGTTGGTCAAAAGTGCCCAATACGACTCGATTGGTCTCCTTGTCTATGGCTGTTACATATACAGGATAACCTAAGGCTATATGCAACCCTTTCCGTTGACCAATGGTATAAAAGGGATAGCCTTCATGCTGTCCTACTACGGTACCATCCTCTAATACAAATGCACCACCTTTAACCTTTTCTTCTAACCCAGGTACTTGTCGTTTTAAGAATCCACGGTAATCATTATCGGGAATAAAACATATTTCGTAGGACTCAGACTTATTAACCAAATCTGTGAAGCCACGTTCAGCAGCAAATGCACGAATAAAAGATTTGGTAAATCCACCAAGTGGCAGTAAAGTCCTGCTAAGGCTTTCTTGAGAGACTCCCCATAGGGCATAGGATTGGTCTTTTTTAGGATCTATGCCCTTGGAAATGATATAACGTCCCCCTTCTTCTCGTACTTTTGCATAATGACCAGTAGCCAGATAATCACAATCCAACTGATTGGCACGTGCCAAAAGTGCATCCCATTTGATATGGGTATTGCACAATACACATGGATTGGGCGTTCTACCAGCTAGATATTCTGATTTAAAATGGTCAATGACGTGGCCTCCAAATGCTTCTCGTATATCCACCACAATATGTGGGAAGCCCAATTCAACTGCCACATTCCTTGCATCATTGATGGCATCTAAGCTGCAACATCCCGTCTCTTTTTTCTTACCACCACTGCCTGCATAACTCCATGTTTTCATGGTAATGCCTACTACTTCATAGCCCTGCTCATGCAGCATCACAGCGGCTACAGAGCTATCTATGCCACCACTCATGGCTACCAGTACACGTCCTTTTTTACTCATTTAGTTGCCTCTTAGGGGTTGTTAATCTTAATTTCTAATAAGGGTATGCATGTTAGCATCTGTTCACGCAATGGCGTCAACTTAAGGAATTTATCTTATTTTTTTACTCAGCACTGTGGTTGAAAACGCATTTTTTCTAGTTTTTTAAGGAACTTCATTACACGCCTGTGGCTGGGCCCCCGCTGAAAAAGATATCGCTTAGGGGTTAGTGTTTTACTAGGCCTCTTGCAAAACCTATTTCTAATGGCAATTTTGGTGTCGAAGCTTGTCTATGCTCCTCAAATACATTAAGTATTCTGCGGTGCTCGACTACACTTCTCCTAAAAATTGCTCATCACAAAGTAGGTTTTGCAAGAGGCCTACTAGAGCGCCATTTTTTATCGAAGGAGACGCGGGGGCTGATAATGATAAGAAAAGCTATTGTGGCCACCGATAAAGGAATGCGGCGCTTCAGTAAAGCGGAAGTCTTTAAATAATCTGTTTTTCAGCGGATTAGAAAAACAGCCTGTTTGAAGCCCACATTAGTGGGCAAGTTCTGTTTTTCCCGCTGAACAACAGATTATTTCATTGCCTTTACTGCGCGCCAAATCTTTTATCGGTAGCCATAAGTGCTGCGTATACCAATACTCCATGTAAAAAATGCTATTCTATTTAACAGTCAATAATATTTATCTCTTAAGCCCGCGCCATTGTCTGTTCACGCCACTGACTAATAATGATTTTTGCCCACTTTTTTATCAAGAAAAAAATGGGCAAAAAATCACACCCTCCGCAAAAAGTTTACTACTATGGCCGGCCAGACTTTTTATCGGTTGAACGCATACAAAGTATGCATTCTTTTGGCTAAAAAACAAATGGTAAGGAAATAAATAAAAGTAGAAAAAGCCACTTCATGCACCTAAGCAACAAGTGGCTTCTTGAGTATAAAAGGAAAGGCTATGCACCCACGCCAATGCGCTTGAATGCAGTAACAGTTAAGGTTGGAGCAATTGTTTGAAGATATTGAGCTACAGTCAACTTACCATTTTTTACAAATGGTTGCTGCAATAATGTATTTTCCTGAAAAAACTTATGTAACCTACCTTGTGTGATTTTCTCTGCCTTGGCTCCATCACACCCCTCCTCCATAAGCTGCGCCTGAATAACAGCCGATTCCCTCTCCACGATCGCCTGGTCTACTTGATCTTTATCAACCGCTACGGGATTCATAGCAGCTATTTGCATGGCAACATCTCTACCCGCAGCAATCACCTGCTCACCCTGAGCGCCTTGTAATCCGACCAATACAGCTAACCGATTACCAGTATGGATATAAGGAACCGTTACCTCAGCTGCTAATGTTTCATAGGTAGAAATTGTAATTTTTTCACCAGTAGTTCCAGTAGATGCCACAATAGCCTCCTGAACAGTTCCATGACCCAATGGTAAGGCTTCTAGTGCAGCCAGAGAATCTGGCCTATGCACCACTGCAACTTCCAAAATTGCTTGACCCAACTGCAAAAACAATTCATTTTTAGCTACAAAGTCGGTCTCACAGTTCAACACCAATAAGAAAGATTCTTGATGATTCGAACTTGAACAAGCAAAAACAGCACCTTCACTTGCATCATGTGCTGCACGATCTGCAAATACCTTTTGCCCTTTCTTTCTGAGCAAGTCAATAGCTTGCTCAAAATCACCCTCTGCTGCAATCAATGCTTTTTTACAATCCATCATCCCTGCACCTGTTCTCTTCCTAAGTGCAGCTACCTCTTGCGCTGTAATGACCATATATTAATGTTAGAGAAATGTCCCAATATTATTTTTCCTTTTCTGTCTGCTCCTTAAGCGGCGCAGCAGCTGCAGCCACTTTACCCTTATCTACAGGCGTAGCCACTTTAGCTTTAGCAGGAGCGGATTTCTTCACTACCACGCCCTGTACCACTTTTATGCCTCTTTTAGCTACTACTTTAGTAGCTGAAGGAGCAGCAGCCTCTTCTTCTTTTTTAGGAGCTGTTTCTGCCTTCTCTTTTCTATAGGCCGCTACCCCTTCCTTAATGGCAGTAGCAAGATAACGGACTACAATATCAACAGAACGGAAGGCATCATCATTACCAGGAATAGGAAAATCAACCAAATCTGGATTTGTATTGGTATCTACCAAGGCAAAAACAGGAATACCCAATTTGCGCGCTTCCTCAACAGCAATATGCTCTTCCTTGATATCAATGACAAACAGTGCAGATGGAAGCCTTGTAACATTGGCCAGTCCCTGCAGTATTCTACTGAGCTTTTCCTGCTCCCGCGCAATGACCAACCTTTCTTTTTTTGCTAAATTTTTATAAGCAGCCATATGCATGTTTTTTTCTATGGAAAGCATGCGTTTTAATAGCTTGCGCGTATTTACAAAATTAGTCAGTGTACCACCGAGCCATCGTTCTGTAACATAGGGCATACCCAAATCCTGCGCTGCCTGCTCTACAGAAGCTTTAACTTGCTTCTTAGTAGCGACAAACAAAATCTTTTTCCCAGCTTGTGCCATTGCATTAAGCTGCAAAGCAGCTTCTTGCATACAGGTAATCGTTTTGTTTAGGTCAATGATATGTATACCATTCTGCTTCATAAAAATAAAAGGAGCCATCTTAGGATTCCATTTCCTAGTCAGATGGCCAAAATGGACACCCGCATCAAGTAGTGCTTTGAATTCTAACTTTATCATTATGGGTAATAACAAATAATAACTATTATATGAGAATAGGCCTAACGCTTTGTAAACTGGAATTTCTTTCTCGACTTTTTACGACCATACTTCTTACGTTCCACTATTCTAGCATCCCTGGTTAAAAACCCTTCTTTCTTGAGTATCGGCCTATTGTTTTCTAAATCCAGTTTACAAAGCGCCCTGGCAATACCCAAACGAATGGCTTCCGCCTGCCCACGTAACCCTCCACCAACAACATTAATCTTTAAATTATACTGGCCTGCCTTATCCAATTTTTCCAAAGGTTGCTTGACAATTAAGCTAATTTCTTCTACTGGAAAATAATCTAAAAGCGGCTTATGATTAATGAGAATATCTCCTGTCCCTTGTACAAGATAGACCCTAGCCACGGCGGTCTTTCTTCGCCCTACTGCATTGACTGTTTCCATGGGTTAATAATTAGTATTTTAGGGTTATTGGGGTTGGCTTTTGAGCTGCATATGGATGAATATCCCCCTGACAAACATGTAGATTGTGAAACAACCTTCTTCCCAATCTATTTTTAGGCAACATACCTTTTACAGCACGCTCTATTACACGCCTAGGACTAATAGCTTGAACTTCCTGAAGCGTAGCACGCTTTAACCCCCCAGGATAACCGGAATAAGTGGTATAGGTTTTTTTAACCGATTTATTACCCGATAAAGCTATTTTATCCGCATTCAAGACAATAACATGGTCTCCCCCATCCACATGAGGCGTAAAATCAGGCTTATGCTTTCCACGAATGAGGTAAGCAAGCTGGCTAGCAAACCTACCCAATGGCTGAAATGAAGCATCAACAACAACCCATTGCTTGTTAACGCTCTGCTTGTTAGCATATTTTGTTTTATAACTAATAGAATCCACGCTTTTTTAAAGAAAAAGTTGAACCAACAAAAAAATTTTGAGGACCGTATACAAAAAAACTAAAGGCTTCAAATATACCCTCTTATTGCATCAAATGCAAATTAAAGAGGAAAGGAAGCGCTATAGGGCAACGCCTCATCTTATACAGTCAGGTGCATCAACGCACAACTACTTCTGTAAAGGAATCTAAAGATAAGTATTTTTGTGCTAAGTTTCTAACTTCTAGAGGAGTTATGTCACGAACCTGATGGTAAAATGCAGTATAATAACTTTGATCCAAACCATGCAAGTAGGCTGCCTGAAACTTTTGCATGATGGAAAAGGGATCATTGATTGTGGTTAAAAAATGGCCTAGGAGGTAATTTTTAACATTCTGTAAAGCGTCCTCTGCAACAAGTTCATGTTGCAATATTGCTATTTCCTTATAGATTTCTTGGATGGTTGCCTGTGTCACTTCTTGGGCTACTTCTGTAGTAATAGACAGATAACCAGCTTGTAATAAAGCAACCATATTGGAATGGATGCCATAGGTGTAGCCTTTATCTTCTCGAATATTCCGCATCAACCGAGAACCGAAATATCCCCCTAAAAGCGTATTGACTACCACCATAGGTAAAAAATCTGCTTCCTTTTTAAGCAATAACTTTTTACCAATTACAATAGCAGATTGCAAGTGTTGCCCATCGGCTATATCTATTTTTTCAGGAAGATTGCCAGATGGGATTTGATCTGGTTGTACAACTTTTGTTACAGTTAACTGTTCTAGGGCTTGTTGAATGGATTGTAAGGCAGCTGGAGTCACTTGTCCACTTACAAAAGCAGCACAGCCAGTAAACAACAATTGTTCATAATGGTGTTGTAAATCGCTTCGTTGAATGGCTGCAATCTCTTGCACGGTTAAATGCCTTCCATACGGATGTGCTGCTGTAAAAAGTGCTGTACAAAACCGCTTATAGGCTACCTGATGGTTTTTTTTATCGGCCATCTGAATGGCTTGCGTTTTTACATTTTTTAGCAATTGGAGTGATTTTTCAGGAAAACTAGCGGTTAATAGTAGCTCGACCAATAAATCTAGCAAGGGATTAAGGTGCTTAACAAGTGTAGAAAGAGAGATGATGCAAAAGTCTTTTTGTACACGTGTACCAATGGTTGCACCATAATAGTCGATCATATGGGCAATATCTTGAGAGGTTTTGGTTGCAGTACCTTCAAGTAGCATAGCAGCGGTAAAATAAGCTGCACCTGGATGCAACTCATGGCAACTACCCGATTTAAAAATCAACTCTAACTCTATAATGGGTTGACTACCCATATCAAGGACATACAGCGGAATGTCATTGCCCAACATATGCCGCTTTGGCCATGGAAAACGGATGGGTTCAATCTCCTGAAACTGTGGTGGAATGGTTCTATCGAGCATAAAAAAAATATAGCGTTTTTTCTTAAATTAACACCATTGGTTAAATGAATAAGACTACCGAAATTACAAAAATACAAAAACGATGTTATCAAGCCATGTAAAGTGATCCTGCATATACCATGAAACGATTTATAACCGGACTATTGGATTTGCTTTTCCCTCCCATATGCGTAGGGTGCAACCACAAGCTTGTACAAGGAGAAACATTGATTTGCACCATTTGTTTTAGTTCATTTCCAGAAACAAATGCGCATACATTGGTAGATAATGCCATCACCAACCATTTTCTAGGTAAAACAACCATAACCTATGGATTTGCCCTGTACAAGTTAAGAAAGCAGAGCCACCTCGAACGGGTGCTTTTTGCGATGAAGTATAAAAACCAACCCAAAATTGGAGAGATGCTAGGATGGCACTATGGCAATATCCTCCATCAGGCACCAATTATGGAAACCATTGATGGAATTGTAGCCATTCCTTTACACCCGAAGAGATTCAAAGAACGGGGTTACAATCAAAGTGATTTTTTTGCAAAGGGACTTTCTGCTGCATTGAACCTCCCCTTGCATACAAAATGTGTAGAACGGATCCGCTATACGCCATCGCAAACCACTAAAAATAAAATAGAACGCATGGCCAATCTAGCAGGCGCTTTTAAAGTAATACAACCCGCTTTACTAGCAGACAAACATCTTCTGCTTGTAGATGATATTCTGACTACAGGAGCTACATTAACAGCCTGCACCGATGCACTTTTAACAGCAGGTATAGCAAAAGTAAGCGTTGCAACCATAGCTGTAGTAGAGGCATAACAACGAGTTGCACAAGCAGTTTATTATCGCCCCAAGCTAGACACTACACATCGAAATCCAATTCTAGCTGAAGCAGCATCTTTATTCAAATAGCGTCGGGTACCTATTTGTAAAAAATAGGCAGAATCAGCCCAAGAGCACCCCTTATATACTCTAGCATCATCATTGATAAGGGAGACTTTATCGGTAGCATTGTAGCTGCTAGCAGGGTCCAACCGTCCATCCCGCCTAATAGGATTTAAATCACTGGTATCTTGCAAGGAAAGTGGTCTATAAGTATCACTTACCCAACAACAAACATTGCCCACCATATCATAAAGGCCCAGATCATTTGGAGGATAAGCATATACATAAGAAGTAGGTGCCGCATGGTCAGAGGCGCCAGTTACACCTTTATAATTACCTCTGCCTCTTTTAAAATTAGCTAAAAATTGACCATTTTTTCCCCTTGGCGAAGAGCCATCCCAAGGATAAGTGCGCTGATGGCGTTGCAAATAGTCTATACTCACTGTCCCCACTATGCCACGCGCAGCATATTCCCATTCTGCTTCGGTAGCCAAACGCACTACAGGAAGCCCCTGTACGATTGGCTCACTATTGTCTTGATCTACAGGCTTTTTCTGATCTTCATCACTGACATAACCGGTATCAGTCTGGCCAGCTGAACCTGCTTTGCCTTTGCCTTTGCCTTTCTGCTTAATGAGCTCCTGTATCTTTTTAGTGCGCCACTTGCAATATGCTGTAGCTTGCTCCCAACTTACACCCACAACAGGGTAATACATAAAGTCAGGCATATTGAAGTAACTATCTTGATCTGTTAAAGGGTCATTATAGCTAAAATCCTCTACAAAAACCTTCTGATTGGGCATAGCAGCATTATATGCTTCCATCAAACCACTCTTTCGCAAATCATCCAAATACTCTCTATAATCCAAATTGGTAATAGGCGTTTGGTCCATATAAAAAGAAGTTACCGTAACCGGCTTGGCGCAACACCCTCCAGTACCAAGCTTATCTTCGCTTAAATTGCCCATGATCATATAGCCCCCTTCTACATAGATCATACCTGGAATAGGCGACTCACCCTTAACGGGGACCACGGCAAGGGTATCTGGTTGATTAAAAAGACGCCCTGTGGTCAAACTTTTTTTACTTGGGCGGGCGCTAGTAGGATGACGTTTACCATAAGCTGTAATCCATACCAAAGCAAATAATGCAAAAAAATAGCTCAACCGAGCAATACCAAAACGCATAGCCATAATTTAATCGCTTTGTGCACATACGCACAAAGTTTCAATTTATTCAAAAACACAAAGGCAGCCCAAACCACTAGAAAATGATGGCTGCACAGTAGACAAAATTAATCAAAAATATTGAATAGCGCACAAGATTTCAAGCATCACCCTGCTTACCATTAAGACAGGCCACCAGTCATAGGCTCAGACAACACCGGTCCATGAGACTGCAGGGTAGCTGCTACATAATCCTTCCTAGTACGCATACAAGGACGAATCATAGCACCAGGTATCTGTTTTATTAAAGTCAAGTAGACAAAATAGGCTTCTAGTCGATCTGCAAAAAAACCAAGTTGTACCGTATAATGGGGTTGCCTATAGTAGAGTTTAGAAGGATAGGTAAAACTACTGGCCAAATCTTGTGCTTTTAATGCTGCGGTTCTGCTGCTGCCCATATAGAGCTGTATGGTATGACCCTTTATCTGGTTCATATGTTCATAAGCTGCCTTACGCGCTGCTAAACGTTTTGCCAAGTGGGTAACTTGGTCCAGTGGACATATCAATGGAACAGATGGCGCTTTTTGTGGCGCTTTAGGCCGTTTGCAAAACCCAACCCTATATGCAGCAAGGTTTTCTTCATAAGTTCCCTTTTTTATTTTTTTCAAACTAAATGAAACAGCAGCATTTGCCTCCACTCGTACAATGAAGTTGAGTAAAAAGAAGGCTACTAAATGGGTACTTACATGGTGATACATCATTTCAATTTCAAGATTAATATATTAGACCTTCTGCAAAACTTCCTTACAGCCATGGCATATAATCTTGTGGATCATATCTGCCCAGATCGCTCCAAATCCCTCTCTTTAATAGTCTGACGCTTATCGTATAGTTTTTTACCACGCGCCAAAGCAATGACTAGTTTAGCAAACCCACGTGGACTAATAAACAATTCTATAGGAATAATGGTCAACCCTTTTGACTGGCTTTTAAGTAATTTCTGTAATTCTTTTCCTTTCAACAACAACTGACGTTCACGTTTTTCCTCATGATTGTAGATAGTACCATGAATATAGGCAGCAATATGCATCCCCTTTATCCAAAGCGCTCCTTGATTAAAATAACAATAAGCCTCCTGAAGCGATGCTTTGCCCATTCGAATGGACTTTATTTCTGTTCCTTGCAAAATAATTCCAGCCGTATACCTATCTAACAAGGTATAGGAAAAATGGGCTTGTCTATTCTTAATGCAAAGCTGGGGTGTGGTTCTCTTACCTGACATGGACTTAAAAAAGATGGTCTCTACAAATCTTTCAAATCTAAAAAATAAAATTGTAATAAAAATGAGCAGCCCATCGAGACCAGACCTCATAAAAATTATAAAATTATACTATATTGCAGTGGAGTTTGAAAAAACATTAAAGTAGTTTTACATACTATGAGCCGAAGACCTTGGATTCAGCATTATCCCGCTTCCATCCCACATACCATTGATGCGTCTAAATACAACTCATTGGTCCATTTTATGGAGGAAGTCTTTGAGCAATATCAAGACTTACCGATGTATGAAAACATGGGTAAAGTACTGAGTTTCAGTACAGTAGATAAGTTGTCTAAATCTTTTGCAGCTTATATTCAGCAATATACCAATTTATCAGTAGGATCACATGTAGCTATTCAGCTGCCGAACCTATTGCAATATCCGATTGCGGTATTGGGTATGCTACGTGCTGGACTAGTCGTAGTGAATATGAATCCACAGTATACCCCTTCTGAAATGGCCTACCAGCTCAAAGATGCAGGGGTGCACGCAATCGTTATATTAGAAAATTTTGCCCATAAACTGGCTGAAATTTTGCCAGATACATCCATTCAAACCGTTATTGTTACCAAAGTAGGTGACCTGCTTGGCTCCATAAAAGGGAAGTTACTCAACTTTGCCATTAAGCACATTAAAAAACTGGTTCCTCCCTACAACCTACCACAGGCCATCTCGTTTAAAGAAGTCTTAGCAAAAGGGAAAAGGGCTATTTTGCATCCTGTTGCTTTACAATCTTCTGATATTGCTTTTTTACAATATACAGGTGGCACAACAGGTGTATCCAAAGGGGCGATGCTATCACATGGAAACCTTACCGCTAATTTTCAGCAATTAGAGCCTGTGATGCGTCTCTTATTAAAGGAAAAAGAAGAACGGACCATCATTCCACTACCACTTTATCATATTTTCGGATTAGGCAGCCTATTTGCCATGGCCAAGTTAGGCGCAAAATGTTCATTGATTACAAATCCTAGAGATATTCCACGGTTTATAAAAGCATTACAGAAAACCAAGCCTACCTGTCTCATAGGCATCAATACCTTATTTGAAAAGCTATTGACCCATAAAAAATTCCAAAAACTCAAACTTACTGCTTTAAAACTCACCATAGCAGGGGGCATGAAAACACTAGAAAAAGTTAAAAACCAGTGGGAAAAACTAACCGGAAGCAAGCTTATAGAAGCATATGGGTTAACCGAATGTTCGCCTGGTATCTCCACCGATATGATCAATGGCATCCACCATATGCCACTGCCTAGTACTTTTGTAATCGTAGCGGATGAAACCGGTAAAGAGCTTCCCTATGGAACAGCTGGTGAACTATTGATCAAAGGGCCCCAGCTCACCCAAGCCTATTGGCAAAAACCAATAGAAACAGCTGGTGCCTTTGTGAACGGATGGTTTAAAACAGGCGATATTGCCACCATGGATGCAAATGGATTTGTATCTATTGTAGACCGAAAAAAGGATATGATCAATATTTCTGGTTTTAACGTCTATCCAAATGAAATCGAACAAACCCTAATCGGTCACCCCAAAGTGTTAGAAGTAGGCGCTATTGGCATAACTGATGTCAGTCTAAAAGAAGCCATTAAGGTCTTTATTGTAAAGAAGGATGCCACACTTACTGCTGAAGAAATTATAGCCTATTGTAAAGCAAAAATGGCCCGCTATAAAGTACCTAAATATGTGGAGTTTTGTAACAGTTTACCCAAATCACCTATAGGTAAGGTACTCAGGAGGTTGTTAAAAAGGTAGATACAGCCGATTATATGCTATACTATTTATTCAAATACCTACATACTGCCTTTCAGTGGCCTGGCACCGGCCTGTTTAAGTACATTTCCTTTCGAGCAGCCATGGCCACACTCAGCTCTTTTACCATCATTTTTCTACTAGGCCAACCCTTTATAGACTACTTAAGAAAAAAGCAAATCACTGAGCCCAATCGACCTTTAGGATTTCACGAAGCCAAAAAGAAAGCCAACATCCCCACCATGGGGGGTATGCTCATGATACTGGCAACGGTGGTGCCTACCTTACTCTTTTCAAAATTGCACAATATATACATCATTCTATTATTAACCACTACCATTTGGATGGGCTTAGTTGGCTTTTTGGACGACTACATCAAGGTATTTAAAAAACAAAAAAATGGACTGAATGGATGGATCAAACTATTAGGCCAAATTGTTTTAGGTTGTATGGTAAGTACAACATTGTATCTACATAAGGACGTAGTCATACGTGAGGTAGCCATACCAACCCAAGCAATACCCACTACACCAATGGATCAAGCCCCCTTTGGATATATCGATACCAAATCTACCAAAACAACCATTCCATTTTTCAAAGGAAATGAAATGGATTATGCACAAATAACAGCTAGCTTACTAGGTAATGCCCATTATACATGGATGTTGTATATGGCTATAGTAGCTTTTATTATTGCAGCTGTTTCCAATGGTTCTAATCTAACAGACGGCCTAGATGGGTTAACAGCTAGTACCTCTGTAATCGTAGGTACTACATTGGCCATCCTTGCTTATCTATCCGGACACATGATATTTGCCAACTATTTAAATATCATGTATATCCCAAATTTGGGGGAACTGACTATATTTTGTTGTGCATTTGTAGGGTCATGTATGGGTTTTCTTTGGTATAATGCCTATCCTGCACAAATCTTTATGGGTGATACAGGTAGTTTAACCATTGGCGCCATTATTGCCGTAGTAGCCATCTGCATTCGTAAGGAGCTACTCATTCCCATGCTGTGTGGCATATTTTTGATAGAAAATCTATCGGTAATCTTACAAACCAGCTATTTTAAATTTACTAAAAAACGCTACGGAGTAGGTAGAAGAATTTTTAAAATGGCACCATTGCACCACCACTATCAAAAATTAGGATGGCATGAGTCAAAGATTGTAACGCGATTTTTAATCTTTAGCATTTTATTAGCCATTGCCACCCTGGTCACTTTAAAAATTCGATAGAAAAAGTTTTACATTGAAATGTTTTTATCTTTTTGTAATCTGATTCTGTGAATCAATCTAACTTATTTGGATTAAAAGGTTGTCGGCAAATAGGACAGGTAGGCTTATGGAATAAGTAGAAAATCTTTAGGCACCATTGGCATAGGCGAGGAGGAGGAGGCACTTCACTCCTAACCCACTGTTTAATACAGTCTTTATGAAAGACATGAGTATGATGGCATGGAAGGACTGTCAAACTACCTTTCAGATCACACAAGCACAGTACACACTCCCCTAGCCCATTTTGGTCACCCTCTACCAAGTTGAACTGTTTCCCCTTTTTTGCATGTATGCCTAATTGCTCTGATATATCCTCCACGATTTCTACAAGGGTAACTCCAGCATTTTTCAATGGGCTTATAGCATCACAAGAAAGTTTAATAATAACCTCTTCTATATCTGCTTTTTCCTCTTCCGTAAGCGCTTGCATATGCTTGTCTAGAACAAACAGTAACGCATCCTTATTAGTATTATTCTCTAACAGACATCTATCAGATGTATGGCCGCAACACTGCTTTAGATTGCTTTTCTTTTGCATAGCCTTTGTTAGAGCTTGGAGAATACGTTTACCGTTGCTTATACAAACTTCAAGCTTACAACTTGATGCACAACTGACTGGCCGAGCTGCTTCCATAGTTTTCAAACAACCTCCACTAAAAACGATCAGACCAAACAGCATAAAAATAGCAACGAGTTGCTTTAAATAATTTGAATAAATGGTAGATTGCATATAGTGGTATTAATTTTGGTTGTTATAGCATTTTTTATATTAAAAATATATTTCAACATTAACAAATAGATTGTAGAAAAAAGAAATGTATATTCTATTTTTTGCTGGCTCAAAAAAAGAGTAATGACCAATCAACTATTGTGAATCACCTCATGATCCTGTAAATTAGCAGCTGTCGTAGGTTCAAATAAAAACCTATAGACCTGCTGCAAAAGCTATTTGTGATCAGCAATTTTTAGGAGAAGCGCAGCCGAGCACCGCAGCATACTAGATGTATTTGAGGAGCATAGACAAGCTTCAACACCAAAATTTCCATTAGAAATAGCTTTTGCAGAAGGTCTTAATCTTTCACCCATTCGCAAAAGTAGATGGCCCTATTACCCAGTCTTGTAAAAGGCATGCGCGACTACAGCACCCTACAGGTCTACCGGCGCAACTATATGCTTTCCATCATTCAATCTATCTATGCATCCTATGGCTTTGAGCCACTGGAGACCCCTGCACTGGAAAACCGCACTACCCTTACAGGAAAATATGGCCAGGAAGGAGAGCAACTGATGTTTAACGTCCTGAAGTCTGGTAACTTCTTAGAAGCAGCCACCTCACCAACAAACGCTACAGACTACAAAAAGCTCAAGCCACTGATCAGCGATAAAGGGCTGCGTTATGATTTAACCGTCCCCTTAATGCGCCATATTGCAATGGGCCAGCATCAAATATGTTTCCCTTTTAGACGCTACCAAATACAACCCGTATGGCGGGCAGACAGGCCTCAAAGAGGGCGTTATAGAGAATTTTTACAGTGCGATGCAGATATCGTGGGCAGCAACGCTTTATTATGTGAAGCAGAAATGTTAAAATTAATCTACGACATATGTACCAAGCTACAATTACGAGACTTTCGCATCAAAATCAACCATAGAGGCATACTATCCGCTATTGCTGAACCTGAAAAAGAAAAAACCTTTTGCACCATTGTAGATAAGCTAGAGAAAATTGGCTTTGAAAAAGTTATAACTGCACTACAAGCAGCAGACTTTAACAGCCAAACCATTGCATCGCTTGCGCTATTGCAAAAATTTAAAGGGAACAATAGCGAACTGTTGACCCAATTGCAAGCAACTATTGGCCACACCGATTCAGGATCAAAGGCAATAGAAGCATTGACAACCATACTCACACAAGCAGATGGACTTGGCCTACCAAACGGCACATGCTGTATTGAACCAACTCTAGCAAGAGGCTTGGCCTATTATACCGGACTCGTAATGGAACTAACCGTGGAAAATACATCAATAGGCAGCCTAGGCGGAGGAGGAAGATATGAAAACCTTGGCGATCTATTTGGCGCAACCGGATTGGCTGGCGTAGGGTTTTCCTTTGGAATAGATAGACTCTACGACCTTATGGAAGAGCAAAACCTTTTCAACCCCGTTACCACCTACACAACAGACGTACTGCTAACCAACATAGAAGCAAAAGCAGAAAGGCAACTACTCCACCTATTGAGTCAATTGCGCCTACATGGGTTTAAGACAGAAATATATCCCGAGCGGGCAAAAATAAAAAAACAATTAAGCTATGCTCATAAAAAAAATATCCCTTTTGTGATTATACTAGGAGAAACAGAATATGCTATGAATCATTACACCCTAAAGAATATGCAAACAGGCGTGCAAAGCAGTTATAGTTGGTCCGAGCTCTTTGACCTATTAAGCACAGCCTTAGGCGTAAGATGTTAGCCATGGATGCACTCTGGACCATTATCATTGCTGCACTTGCCAGTATCAATTGTGCCTTAGTAGGCACCTATTTGGTATTGCGGAAAATAGCCATGATGGGAGATGCCATTGCCCATTCCACCCTGCCAGGCATTGTATTGGCCCTCCTGATCACTGGATCCAAAAACTCCCCTATACTGCTTGCTGGAGCAGCCATAACAGGCCTATTGGTCACCTTTCTCATCGCATTTTTAGAAAAAAAAATAAGCATTCAAGCAGATGCGGCCATAGGCATTAACTTCACCTTTCTATTTGCTTTAGGGGTTATCCTTATCTCCTTTTTCAGTAGAAAAATAGACTTAGATCCAGAATGCAGCCTATATGGTGAATTGGCAACCGTTCCATTAGACGTATGGCGCACCAATAGCGGCATCAACCTAGGCCCCAAAGCATTTTATATTTTATCAACCGTTTTAGCCATTAACTTAACCTTTCTGATCATAGGCTATAAGCAGCTATTTGTAACCACTTTTGATCCACAATTTGCCCAAAGCATTGGGGTGCACACCACCCGTTGGCACTATTGCTTAATGGGCATCACCTCACTGACAACCGTTGCTGCATTTGAAGTAGCAGGAGCCATTTTAGTAGTTGCCCTGTTGATTGTTCCAGCTGCAACCATCTATTTGGTTACAAAATGTCTGAAACGTTTGTTATTTTACAATATACTCTTTGCTATATTCACATCTATTAGTGGATATTATGTCAGTTTCTGGTTGAATAGCGCTATAGCAGCTACAATGGTTACCATAGCAGGGCTATTATTCTTAATTGCTTTTGTATTTTCCAAAAATAATTAAGATAATCACCAGTGGAGCTGCATAAAGCAGCAATCTGGATCATCCAGGCTTGAGGAGAGTAGGATTTTTATTTCATCAAACCAATAGATAACTATGCATATAACTGGAAGATTATTTGAAATTAGTCCACCACAACAAGTGTCTGAATCATTTAAAAAAAGAAATTTTGTGGTAGAATATGTAGAAAATCCACAATATCCAGAATACATCTCCTTTGAGTTGATTCAGGACAAATGTGATCTACTAGACGGATTCATGGAGAAAGAAGAAATAACCGTCCATTTCAATTTACGGGGCAGAAAATGGACCAATCCAGAAGGAGTTGTGAAATATTTCAATTCCTTGCAGGCATGGCGCTTAGAGAAAGCCAATAAATCAACTGAACCCTCTCCATCAAATGATGTAGAAGATGATTTGCCGTTTTAACCATTTGTAAAAAGATATGATGCGCCGGTGGGCCCTTAACCGCCCACTTACAGCAGCTTTTTAGATGGAAGTTTGATTTTTTAGAAACTTTCTTATCAAGAAAAAAGTAGTATATAATGTGATTTATTAAAAAAAGTATAAATTTGCAGTGTAAGGGTTAGCCCCATTCGGGCTTCTAAGCGGAATAACGTTAGGAGCAGCAGGCGACTCGTTATATTTTAATTATTCATATACAACATCGTGCATTTATTAGGAACCAAGGCCCCTACTTTTAGGGCGCCTGCTGTCATAAGTGGTGAAAACATCGTAACAGACTTTTCACTGGAGCAGTTTTTAGGGAAACAAGAAGTACTTTTTTTCTTTTATCCAAAGGATTTTACTTTTGTCTGCCCCACTGAATTATTATCCTTTCAACAACATTTACCTCAATTCATAGAGCGTGGTGTAGCCCTGGTTGGTTGCTCCACTGACACAGAAGAAACCCACGCTGCTTGGTTGCATACACCCAAAACAAAAGGAGGTATTATGGGCGTCACCTATCCATTGGTTGCCGATACCAGTAAAACCATTGCTTCCAACTATGGTGTTTTGGCAGGAGACTGGAGCTATAATGAGCACAATCAATTGATTTTCACAGGTATTCCAGTAGCTTATCGTGGAACCTTTTTAATTGATAAAGAGGGAATCATCCGTTATATGTCCATTAATGACTTACCACTAGGTAGAAATATCAATGAAATATTGCGTGTTATTGATATGTGGCAACATGTAACCCAATTTGGAGAAGTTTGCCCAGCCAACTGGGCAAAAGGCGATATGGCCATGCAAGCTACTCCTGAGAGCGTATCCAGCTATCTAACCCTAAATACAGAACTATGAAAAGAGCATAATATTTTATAAAAACATTTTACACATCATAAAGTATCTGATTCAGTTTCAATTTTATACTTTATATCCTAACTAAATAAAAAATACAATGAGCACAAAAAAAGAATTTGGGAACATGCGTGGGAGGTTATTTCCCATTCACAAAAGTGAGCTACGTAAATTTTTACCAATGGCTTTTATATTTATTCTCATATCTTTCTGCTATGCGCTTACACGCTCCCTTAAAGATATGAATATCCTTAAGGAAGTAAACGCTACAGCTATTTACTGGTTAAAAGCAGTGGCGATTACACCCAGTATGATTTTCTTTACCATTCTTTATAGCAAAGTGAGTCTTTCTACAGGAAGGGATGGCAGGTTCAATGCAGTGATGATTTACTTTCTTGCTTTTTTTGCCCTTTCACTGTTTTTTTTACTGCCACAAAAAGAACTATTGCAGCTCAATACACTCTCACAAATGCTTGAAGCAAAGTTTCCAAGCCTTGTAGGACTGTGGGGGGCAATTTGCCATTGGCCTATCTCCCTCTTCTATATTCATGCTGAGGCTTGGGGTACTTTTGCATTAAGTGTGCTATTTTGGACCTTTGTAAATGAGATTACTTCTGTAAATCAGGCTAAAAGATTTTATAGCTTCTTAAGTATGTTTGCTGCCGTTGGAAGCATCTTAGCTGGATTCATTTTAAAGCTAGAAAGTGTGGGTAAAAACTTTGATCAAGGATTAAAGTTTGTGGTGGTAGCTATTGTTTTGATTCTGGTGGTATATAATTATTTTACTTCAGATATAAAAGCCAATCCGGCCTACTATCAAATTCAGCAAAAGCCTAAAAAAGTAAAGGTAAAAATGTCTTTCATGGATTCCATGAAGTTCCTAGCTGGCTCTAGGTATCTAATGTTGCTTTCTATACTGGTAATCGGTTACGGGTTAGTGATTGCGCTTTTTGAAGCAGTGCAAAAAGCACAAATTCAACAGTATGTGAAATTCACTGGAGACAATGCCATGTATGCAAAAATCTATGCAGAACAGCAAATTGCCGTAGGTATCATCTCTATTTTGGTAACACTGTTTCTTGCCACGCCGATGCAAAAAAGAGGATGGCGTTTTGCTGCATCTACCACACCGGTAACAGCATTGGTGATGACGGTTTTATTTTTCACTTTCCTTCGATTTGGTGATGCTTTAGATAACTTTTTAAAGGGTTTTAACCTTACTGCCTTGTACCTTGCTGTTCAAGTAGGACTTTACAATGTAGTTTTGATTAAATCAGTTAAATATGTCCTTTTTGATCCAACCAAGGAAGCAGTTTATATTCCACTAGATGAAGAAACCAAAGTACGTGGAAAAGCAGCTGTAGACGGCGTAGGCTCTCGTTTAGGTAAGAGTTTAGCATCTGTGTTGCTTACCAGCATGTCTACCTTACTAGGTGGTGGTGATATCGCCAATATTCGCACGCCCATTCTGCTAATCATTATAGCTGTGATTATACTTTGGTTGCTAGCTGTTCGCACTTTAGGAAAATTAAAAGCAGCCGCTGAAGAAAAACATGAGGCAGAGCTTGCAAATGCTGATAAAGTGTCAGTAACAAACTAAACAGATAGCCATAATTTGATACTCCCTCAAAATTAAGGTGTTAGTGGTATTTTACCATTTTACACTTTAGTAAAATTTTAGCCTTGAACCGATCTGTTTTTCAACAGATCGGTTCATTTTTTGTATCTATTCACGTCACTGGTTAATAATGAATTTTATTCCACTTTTTTCTTGATAAAAAAGTGGGCAAAAAATCAAGCCCTCGGCAAAAAGTTCCGGAACCCATCCCTTACAGATGGAAAAACAGAAGTCGCCCGCTACGCGGGCTTCAAAGGAATCTGTTTTTCCTAATCATCTGCAAGGGATGGGTTCTATTTCGAAACTTTTTACAGGGGCATTTTACTACTATGGCCATAGCGTTGAACGCATACCATTTTTTTTACTGCACACCAATTTTTTGTATCTATTCACGTCACTGGTTAATAATGAATTGTATTCCACTTTTTTCTTGATAAAAAAGTGGGCAAAAAATCAAGCCCTCGGCAAAAAGTTCCGGAACCCATCCCTTACAGATGGAAAAACAGAAGTCGCCCGCTGCGCGGGCTTCAAAGGAATCTGTTTTTCCCAATCATCTGCAAGGGGTGGCTTCTATTTCGAAACTTTTTACAGGGGCATTTTATCACTATGGCCATAGTGTTGAACAGATACTTTTCTAATCCGCTAAAAAACATATCGCTCAGCTGTTCGTGTTTTACTAGAGCGCCATTTTTTATCGAAGGAGATAAGGAGCTGATAATTGGTCAGCCATTTCTTTTTTCAGAAAAACGTAGCCATAGTGATGAATGAATACGGCAGAAAAGTAAATTTTCCTTTGAAGCCCGCGCATCGGGCGACTAATGCTCAATTGAGTTATATTTCCATTTAAGCCCCACCATAATCAAAGATCCCAAGGTGAGCAACAGGTTGGTAAGCAGCAATGGCCGATCAGCAGTCATTGCGCCATAAAGGGTCCAGCTAATCGAGGAAACCGTTAGGTTCAAGAGCATCAACATGGAAACATCATGAACAGATTTGGTTCTATAGGACTGTATAATCTGTGGAAGCAGGGAAAGTACTGCTGTAGATGAGCCTATGCATGCCACAACATCTAAAAAGGAAATAGCGCAAACGCCCATCGGTACAACCAGAAAAAATTTGATGAGTACCAGGAGCGGGGATCGAACCCGCATGGCCTAAGGCCACAAGATTTTAAGTCTTGCGTGTATACCAATTCCACCATCCTGGCAAGGCATTTAGGCTACCCGAACAGACCAAACGAGCGAGAAACGGGACTCGAACCCGCGACCCCGACCTTGGCAAGGTCGTGCTCTACCAACTGAGCTATTCTCGCTTATAAGCTACACAATAAGCCCAATTTACTTAAAGATTCTTTTTTTTCAAAATTACCATTCACTTTTATAGCTAATCTTTAAAACTTTTAACCATATTTTTAAGGTCATTTAACTTTACTAAAGCTTCTACTGGAGCAAGGGTATCGATATCAATAGCCTCTAAGAGCGCTATAAGGTTACTTCCCGCTTCACTTGGAGCAAAAAGTTTAAGCTGGTATTCCGCTGTAGGTAATGGTTCTACCTTTGCATGCATTTTGCCCCCCACTTGCGATAGATGGGCCAATACGGCTCTAGCCCTTTCCACAATTATAGCGGGCATACCAGCCATTTGGGCCACATGAATGCCAAAGCTATGCTCACTCCCTCCAGCCACCAATTTATGTAGAAATAGAATCTTTCGGTCTATTTCTTGCACCGCTACATTAAAGTTTTTAACCCTAGGGAGCTCTTTTGCTAGTTCATTTAGCTCATGGTAGTGGGTAGCAAAAAGTGTTTTAGCTCTATATTGGGGATGATTGTGTAAATATTCTACCAATGCCCAGGCAATAGAAATGCCATCATAGGTACTGGTACCTCGTCCGATCTCATCCATCAATACGAGGCTACGGTCACTAAGGTTGTGCATAATACTGGCTGTTTCAGTCATCTCCATCATAAAAGTAGATTCCCCTTGGGCCAAGTTATCCGATGCACCTACTCGTGTAAATATTTTATCTACCACACCAATATGGGCCGAGGCAGCGGGCACAAAAGAACCCATTTGTGCCATTAATACTGTAAGCGCAACCTGACGCAATAGGGCTGATTTACCAGCCATATTAGGCCCTGTAATCACAATGATTTGTTGTGCGGACGGATCTAAACAAATATCATTAGGCATATAGGTTTTGTCTATGGGCAATCGCTGCTCAATAACAGGATGGCGGCTTCCTTTGAGATTCAGCAGCGTACCGTCATCTATCATAGGCTTGCTATACTGATGTTCAGCGGCCTGTTTGGCAAAGGAAAGGTAACAATCTAGTTGTGCAACATACTTTGCATTTTCCTGAATCTGTGGAATAAATTCTACCGCTTCGGCTACCAACGCTTGATAGAGTTGTTGCTCCAGCAACTGTGCCGCTTCACCTGCATGGAGGATCTGCTCTTCATATTGTTTTAATGCTTGCGTGATGTACCGTTCTGCACCAGCTAGGGTTTGTTTGCGCATCCAATCTGCAGGTACTTTGTTTTTATGGGCATTGGGTACCTCGAGGTAATAGCCAAACACACGGTTGTAAGAGACCTTTAAGGATGGAATATTGGTCCGCTTGCTCTCCTGTTGTTGGAGCTGGACCAAATAATCTTTGCCTTCGTAAATGATCTTATGGAATCCATCCAACTGCTCATCTACATGCGGACGAATGAGTCCTCCCTGGTGGAAGGATATCGGGGGATCATCCTGAAGGGTATGACGAATACGCTCCACCAAAGCGGCACATCCATGGAGTTGTGCATGCAATTTTTGCAACAAAGGACACTTAACCGCTTGCAACGCTGTTTGGACAGCTTGCACCTGTTCCAATGCCCTTTTTAAGGCGACCATCTCCCGTGGATTTACCCTGCTGGAAGCCACCTTAGCAATCAGTCGTTCTAAGTCACCTATTTGTTGCAAATAGCCGACCAATAATGTAGCCAATGGGGTATCCTGCACAAGGTATTCCACTATATTGAGTCGTTCTTGAATCGGTTTAACTTTTTTAAGTGGAAACAGTAACCATTTTTTAAGTAGCCGTGCTCCCATGGGGGTAACCGTTCTATCCAATATCTCAATCAGCGGGGTGCCTCCTACCTGCTGGGGAACCAGCAGTTCCAAGGCTTTAACGGTAAATTGGTCCAGCCAGATATAGTGATGCTCCTCTAGGCGGGCAATGGAACGAATGTGTTGAATGGCTTTATGTTCTGTTTCAGATAAGTAGTGTAAAACCACACCTGCTGCTACAATAGCCGCAGTGTAGTCTGCGATGCCAAACCCCTTTAGCGAATGGGTTCCAAAATGGCTATTCAGCAAGCCATAGGCATAGTCAAACTGAAACACCCACTCATCTAGGGCATAAGTATGCGCCACACCCTGCGCAAAGTCATTCCATGCAGTTTGCTGTTTTTTGCTAAAAACCACTTCAACCGGCCCCAAATGGTGCAACACCTTCTGCATATAATCAGCGGCCCCTTGGGCTACAAAGAACTCCCCCGTAGAAAGATCCAAAAAAGCCATACCCAGCAATGTTTTATCAAAAAAAATAGATGCCAAGTAATTATTAGCCCTTTTATCCAAAACCGCTTCATGAAAAGAGAGGCCAGGAGTGACCAATTCCGTAACCCCCCTTTGTACAATACCCTTAGCCTGCTTAGGATCTTCCAATTGATCACAAATCGCCACACGGTAGCCCGCTTTCACCAATTTAGGCAGATACAAATCCAAAGAATGGTGGGGGAAACCAGCCAGTTCCACACTAGCAGCCGATCCATTCGCCCGCTTGGTAAGCGCAATATCCAGCACCTTACTGGTGGTAACCGCATCTTCCAAAAAAGTTTCGTAAAAATCACCCACACGAAACAGCAGCAATGCTCCAGGATATTTTTCCTTAATAGCCAAATACTGCCGCATCAATGGCGTAGGTTCAACTGGTTTTGACATAGCCATATAAATATTGTACTTTAGGGACTTAAAAGTAAGGAATTTGGTCCAGATGCAAAGACACTAAAACCAAATTGGCAACAGACCTCTTACGAAATCTACCATAAGATGTAAAAACATTCAACACAATTTAGCTTTTTTAGCATGGATTGCTTATAATGTAATGAAGGCCTCCCTCCGTTTAAAAAAAACGAGGAAACCAATGATCTATTAAAAAATCAATCAAAGAAATTTATATGAAATACTTTAATGTAAATGGTAAACGATCGAGTCTATTGGCAAAAGGGATTGCGGTGTTGTCGTTATCGGTTGTTTTGCAAGGCGCGGAGGGCTGCCGCGGGTGGAACCAACGCGGAGCAGCGTATTATGTGGCAATGACGCCAATTGAAACTTTCCCTGACAAGCTAAAAGAAAAGTTCGAAAAGGGGAGTACCGCTATTTTTAAGGATAAAACTGGGCGGAGCCTACTCTACGTTCTGGTAGAGAACAAGGAGGATACGAAATTGTTAATGTTTTTAAAGTTCTATAACGATAATAAACAAGATACAAATTTTAAGGGAAATTTTAAAAAAGCACTCAACGCAATTGACCCAAAAAGTCAAAAAACACCCATTGGAATATCTATAGAGAAAGGTTATGAATTCGGATTTGACCTTTTAATTACCCAAGAAGGCATTCATATTAATAAAGCAGGGACGCCACAAGGAAAAAACCCTACCTCGATTTTATCAGCGCTTGCACATAAGCAACTCAAAATGGTTACCAAATTGTTAAGTACAATAGCTGTTGATGAGATTAATATCACGGTTATAGATCCAATTTCAGGTAATACAGTCTTACATTTGGCCATTGAAAATAAGTGGGAGAATATAGCACTTGAATTTATTAATCGGTTATTTAATAAGCAGGAGTATGGGCTATTATCTACAAAAAATAAAACCAATGAGGACACAGCTCTGCATTTAGCGGTAAGACACAAACAAAAAGCTGTACAAGAAAAATTAATTCAATGCATTGAAAAAGTTTTGGATTCTCAAAGTCCTACTCATGAGAGTTTTAAGGACAAATCGCTAGAATTTTTATTTGCACAAAATAAAGATGGGAAAACAGCATTGCATTCAGCTATGAAGTATAAACAAGGATACATACAAGGTAAATTAATTGAGCTAGCTTTGCAGCATAACCAAAAAGAGAAGCTATGGATAAAGGATAATAAAGGCAGATCTGCCATAGATATAGGCATCCTATATGACCAGTCAAATGTACCCAAATTGATCAAGGAATTACCTCTAGAAAAAATAGACCAAAAGTTAGTACATACAATTGTTTCTCACAATAAGGAAGAGGCATTTAAAGCAATATTGGACCGTCTAAGCGTACTAGCTAAGGAAGATAAAGATAACGTACAGGGCAAGCTAAAGGAACTTTTTGGGTCACCAACTGCAGGTAAGAAATCTATGTGGGAGTATATCTACTTATCCAAACTTAGTACAGAACCCGCTATTACTGGCACTAATATTAAAATGTTTAAGGACGCTATAGAAGTTATAAAGAGTATCCTACCACAAAAGGAGTGGCAGGATATCGAGAAAGTTATTTTAAACAAAATTAAGGAACGAGAAGTTACACCTAGGATAAAAGGCGGAATTAGTACGCAATACGCTACTAAATTGCGCAACATAATAAAGTCAACATCATCAGTACCATCAGTACCGTCAAGACCCCTTCCTGATCAAAAGGAAGCTGAGTCAACTGAGCACTCTACCCAGTTACAAAAAGCCCAAGCTGGTTAAGTAGCAGAAAAAAGTCCTTAATAATTAAGCTGAAAGTACAGGTAGCAAGTTTACCTCTGTGTAATCCCGTTATCTGCGCTTTCAGCTTTCTCCTTGCCTATTTTAGGCTTCTAGTAGGTTATAGTGCTGCTCTTTAACATTGACCGTAGATTCCATAAGGTCAACTTTATATATGCTACTTCTTGCTTTATCAAAAGGTATGGCTAAATAAAATAGCGCATCCAATCAAATGCTGAAAAAAAATATCTATCTTGCATTGCGGGCCACGCCCATGCATTTGGCATTACGTCGAAAAGAATGGAATAAGCTATGGAAAAAATTACCCCTAAAATAGATTTAGCGTTCAAAAAAATCTTTGGTGTAGAAGAAAATAAGGATCTACTGATTTCCTTAATAAATGCTACTGTTTTACCAGAAGATCAAGTGGTAGATCTTACTCTATTGAACCCCTATAACCCAAAAAATTTTAGAAGTGATAAGCTATCTATATTAGATATAAAAGCAGTAGGTGAAACAGGAAAAAGGTTTAATATAGAGATCCAAATCTCTGATGAAGCAGATTACGACAAACGCGCATTATATTACTGGGCCAAGTTATATACAGAGCAACTAAAAGCTTCTCAGACCTATTCCAGTTTACACAAAGCAATAGGCATTCATATTCTTAATTTTACTTCTATACCGCATAGTAACAAATATCACAATATATTTCATATCACAGAACAAGAGAGCGGCCTACCCTACTTTACAGACCTAGAATTGCATACCATAGAGCTGATTAAATTCAGTAACGATCCTAATGAAGATCTAAAAACATTATTGACAAAGATAAAAAACGCACTAGACATTTGGACTGCTTTTCTTACCCGAAACGACCTCCTCAACAAAGATAACTTACCTGAACCCTTGAATAACGACAGCCTAAAAAAGGCATTGCATGTTTTAGAGACCATGAACTTTACCGATGAGGAAAGAATGGCTTATGAAGACCACTTGAAATGGTGGAGAATAGAAGCAAATACACTAGAGAAAGCCAGAAATGAAGGTAAGCTAGAGGGCAAACTAGAGGGCAAACTAGAAGGAAAGCTAGAGGGAGAAAGGGATAAAGCCCTTGCTATAGCTAAGGCTATGCTGCTAAAGGGTTACCCTATAGATGACATAGCTGCACTTACTGGTTTGTCTCGATCTCAAATCGAATATTTTGCATAGAGCGTTTTGGGATTAGGTTGCGAAAGAGATCCATTGAAAAAAATTATTTAGATATACTAAATTAGCTAAAGATCAAATTAATAAATTAAAACAATCAGTATGTTTGATTTTATAGAAACAGGTAGGGGCATACAAATACTTTATCAGTATGCTGAACAAGAAATAGTAGAATCAGATTTCTTTGATTTACCAGCAGAAGGTTATCAACAATTATCTGAAATAGAACAAGAGCAAAAATGGTACATGATAAATCCTGAAAAGCTGAACAAAAATTATATAGAAGAAAGAGCTTATTTAATTGTAAATGAAAGAGAAAAATATATTTTATTAAGAGCAGTAAAGTTTATTAATAGCGTTTCTGAAAAAGTTGATTCCTCTTTTTTAGAGAAATTACTTTATGCGAAACATTGTATTCCTGATTGCTTTTCCTCTACATCTAGAAAAACTAAAAACAGCGATTCTCGTATGATACAATTGTATCCTCCGCACCCATCTGGTGATAAAAATTAATTCATCAAGCAGCTTACAAGCGGACGAGAAAATCAGCTTGATGGATTTAAGGAGCATATAAAACACCTGCTTTGATTTTAAGCTCAAAATTTGTTTTTTTGAATATTATTTAATAGTATTACAAATAGTTGTTCTAAGCATAACAGACAAAAAATCATAGTTAGTTTATAGTAAAAAATCACAATCTACACAGACCATTCTACACAGAGCATATCACGATGTTTAAGGAAATAAGAAAATTAAAGAGGCATACCAAGCGGCATTCCTTTTTGGTACAAGGAACGACTATTTTATCTTTATTAGCTGTTTTGCACGCATATACTTGTAGAGGAGGGGCTGCTAGGCTATTGGATATGCAGACGTCAGATTTCATGGCAATGCAACCAAGTCCACAGAATTTCCAGGTAATAGTAGATAATACGACAGATATTAGCCTATTAGTTCCAAGCAAAGACAAGCATAAACCGCGTTCCTTGCTATACGCTACAGTACTTTCCGGAATTTTAGAAAAGGTGAAAATTGTTTTACAACGTTTGGTTAATGATACAGAGAGAAATATAAAACATAAAAATGAGAATTTTCAAAATTTACCTGACGAATCAAGCGGTAAAACACCTCTTACCAAATCTATAGAAATGGGAGATATTCTAATAGTTAGCGCCTTAGTATCAAGTACACACATTGACGTTACTAGTGTAGATAACGAAAAAAGAAGCCCGCTACATATGGCTGCTATTTGCAATAGAGAACAAGCATTTAGCCTAATATGGAATAAACTATTGACTCAAGATCCAACCAAGACTCAAGATCAAAACAAGGATGCGGCTCGTCAAAGCCTCTTTCAAAAAGATAAAAAAGACCATTCTGTATTTGCATCTGCCTATCTACCAGAGCCAGGACTTTTCGGGTCTAATGCTAACCTTAAAATGTTTAAATATATCCTAGGTATTGTAAAAGAGAGCTTACAAGAAACTGATTTCAAGGAAATTGATAAGGAAATAGGAACGCTACAGCATAAAAAGGAGATAGGCAACAAATATGCTGGTAAATTGCGAAATGAAATAAGCTTAATACAACATCCACCTACACCAACTCAGAATAAAAAACCGGAAACAGAGGCAAAAAAGTAAATAGCTAACCAAATACCAGCCCCCGCGTCTCCTTCGATAAAAAATGGCCCTCTAGTAAAACACTAACAGCTGAACGATATGGGTATGCGTTCAACGCTATAGTCATAGTAGTAAAATGCCCCAACTTTTTGCCCAGGGCTTGAGTTTTCGTATCTGTTCAACACTATGGCCATAGTGATAAAATGCCCCTGTAAAAAGTTTCGAAATAGAAGCCACCCCTTGCAGATGATTGGGAAAAACAGATTCCTTTGAAGCCCGCGCAGCGGGCGACTTCTGTTTTTCCATCTGTAAGGGGTGGCTTCCGGAACTTTTTGCCGAGGGCTTGATTTTTTGTCCACTTTTTTATCAAGAAAAAAGTGGAATACAATTCATTATTAACCAGTGACGTGAATAGATACGAGTTTTCGTCCACTTTTTTCTTGATAAAGAAGTGGACGAAAATTCGATATTAACATATCGAGGCCGTTGCAATAGACCTTTACGATTTGCCATAAAAAGTATCTTTTTATTTTTTAGAAGAAGGTAAAAAAAGGTTAAATTCTATTGATTTTTTTAGGTATTGATGCTTAAAACTTTTAATAATATTGTGTATGTCGCTCAAGCAAACTAAGCAATTAAGTTTTTCAGATATTTCCGCCAATAAGCGTAAGTGCAAACACACTTTCTTTGATCAAATCAACAAGCTAGTTAATTGGTCAGTAGTAGAAAAAGCACTCCGATTACATTATCCTAAAGGTTTACGTTTATCAGGCAAACCGGCCTATAGTCCTCTGCTTCTATTCAAAATGCTATTGCTACAGACGTGGTATGGCTTGAGCGACTATGCAGTCGAAGAAGAAGTGAATGATCGTATCACTTTTAGCAGATTTTGTGGTATTTCGATGGATAGTTCTGTTCCAGATCATAGTGTACTAAGTAGATTTAGAACTACCCTTACAGAGAAGAATGCTTTAGAAAAGTTATTGCATATCATTAATAATCAGCTATCTGATCATGGTGTATTGGTTCAAAACGGTTCAGCAGCTGTAGATGCTTCTATTACCCCTACCCCTAGACGCCCTAAAGGTAAAAAAAGCTACGATCTGCATGAAGATGGAACCATAACCACAGCTGAAAGTTATCAAAAAGGAGTAGATCCAGAAGCAAGTTGGATAAAAAAAGGCCATCATCTCTACTATGGCTATAAGCGGCATGTTCTTGTGGAAAGCAAAGAGGGGTTGGTGCTAGCCGTAGGTACCACAAAAGCATCTAGTCATGATAGTGGGCATTTACAGGTATTATTGGATAAAGTAAGGCTAAAATCAGGCAGCAGACTCTATGCAGATAAAGGCTATAGCGGGTCGCCCAACGAAAATTTACTAAAGAAAAAGAAGTTAAAATCAGCTATTCAGAAAAAAGGGGCTAGAAACAATCCTTTATCACCCACTGCTAAACGGTTTAATAAATTAGTATCTAAAACGCGCTATAAAGTAGAACGGGTATTTGGAAGTATTAAAAGTTGGTTCCGTAGCTCAGGAGCCAGATATATAGGCCTTGCTAAAACCCATACGCAACATGTTATGGAGGCAATAGCCTATAACTTATATAGGTCCCCAAACATCATATTAAGAGGTATCTAGGGGAATGGTGTGTCCAAAATAGATTGAAAATGACTAAAAAATCAGTAAATAAATAGTTTTATACCACTATAACATCAAATATGGCAAGGAAATAACCCTGGAAGATTAATCAAAATTATACCTTCAACCTATCACAACGGCCTCATATCGATTCAGCTATTTACTATCGGACCAGACTTTTTATCGAAGGAGATAAACATAACTCATCATTTTACATACCCATGACCTTAATCGTCCTATTAATGATACTAGTCTCCATAGTACTCCAGACAAGGATACAAAAGAGTGGTTAGACAGTTTGCCCAATACAATTTTTTTTAAATGGTTAAAACGGGAAATAAATAATGCGCCAAATAGCCAATTATGTGTGAAGTTTCAACAGAAACGCTACAAAAAGTGATTTATAAAAATATAAAATTATAGTAGATTATGTGGGATGATGGACAATAAAACTCGTAAGATTAACGGGCATAAGATAATGTGCTGGGATAGTACACGAGCCTATTTTTCCATAGCCTAACCTGCCTAAAATGGAAAAGAAAAATGTCTCACTTCTGTTAAAGTATCACACGTTGGATTAGATGCATTGAACAAATATACGTATCTATTCACACCTGTGGCTCGGCCCATTATCTCCTTCGATAAACAGTCTGGCCCGATAAGTAAATAGCTGAAAAATGAATTTTTGTCCACTTATTTGTTAATAAACAAAGTGGACAAAAATTCAAGCCCTCGGTAAAAAATGGAAAATTTTAAGCAGCACAAGTGCCCCCTGCCGGAATCGAACCAGCAACCTACTGATTACAAATCAGTTGCTCTGCCAGTTGAGCTAAGGAGGCAACTCAAGAAATGTAAGAAAAAAAATGGAATATAAATGGCTTATCTAAGCTCCTTAATACGTGCAGCCTTACCTTGCTTACCCCTTAGATAAAAAATTCTGGCCCTTCGCACAGCACCCTTTCGGTTTACTTCTATTTTTTCAATATTAGGACAAAGTAAAGGAAAAATACGCTCTACACCAACCCCTTTGGATACTTTGCGTACCGTAAAGGTTTCTCCATTGGTATTGGGGTGCCTACGTTGAATAACTGCTCCTTGAAATTGTTGAATACGCACTTTGTTCCCTTCTTGTATTTTAACATGCACATTGATGGTGTCTCCAGCCTTGAAAGAGGGAAATGAGCGGGCTGGTTGAGGGTTGCACACCGCCTCAACATATTTTATTAAATTATTCATAACTGGATTAGAAAATTACACAAAAGTTAATGCAAAGATAATACTATTTTTTAAATTCCGTACCTTGTACCATTGGTAAATAACAGACGGCTTTCCAAGCCTATTTATTATAGTACGCAATTTTTAGGAGCAACGTAATCGGGCACCACAACATACTAGATGTATGCGAATTATAATTTAATATATAGATACTTAATTAAGTTTAATGAAAAATATTCGAAATTTTTGCATCATTGCACACATTGATCATGGCAAAAGCACCTTAGCAGATCGTTTATTAGAAACAACAAAAACGGTGGGCATACGTGATCAAAAAAATCAAGTGCTTGATAACATGGATTTGGAACGTGAACGTGGGATCACAATCAAAAGCCATGCGATCCAAATGGGCTATACCTACGATGGCGCTCCCTATCTACTCAACTTAATTGATACCCCTGGCCACGTAGACTTTACCTATGAGGTTTCTCGCTCTATTGCTGCATGTGAGGGAGCCCTGTTGGTTGTTGACGCCGCACAGGGGGTAGAAGCACAAACCATCTCCAATCTATATTTGGCCTTAGAGCAAAACCTTACCATTATCCCTGTATTGAACAAGATTGATTTGCCAGGGGCAAGACCAGAAGAAGTAAAGGATCAAATCGTGGAGCTGATAGGCTGTGATCGAGATGGGATTATTGCTGCGAGCGCCAAACAGGGTATTGGGATTGATCTCCTGCTCGAGGCTATAGTGACCCGTATACCTGCCCCTACAGGGGATAGTCAGGCGCCACTGCAAGCGATGATTTTTGATTCGTTGTATAATACTTTTCGTGGTGTGGAGGTCTATTTTCGCATTTTTAATGGAACGATTAAGCCTGGAGATCAGATTCAATGCATTAGCACAGGGCTAGATTATAGGGTAGAAGAGATTGGTATTTTAAAATTGCAACAAATCCCCAAACCTTTTTTAGAAGCGGGTCATGTGGGCTATATGATTGCTGGGATTAAAAATGCAAGTGAAATAAAAGTAGGGGATACGATTACCCATATAGATAGGGCTGGAAAACCGACAGGGGCAATGATAAAGGGCTTTGAAGAGGTGAAGCCTATGGTTTTTGCCGGCATCTATCCGGTAGATACTACTGAGTATGAGTCGCTACGAGATGCTATGGAAAAGTTAAAATTAAATGATGCTTCATTAATTTGGGAACCAGAAACCTCTGCTGCTTTGGGTTTTGGCTTTCGATGTGGTTTCTTAGGCATGCTCCATATGGAGATTATACAGGAGCGCCTGGAAAAAGAGTTTAATATCACCATTATCACTACTGTTCCGTCGGTACAATTTCATGTAATAGACCCAAAAGGTCAACGGATAGATGTGCAAGCACCTGCGGATATGCCTGCTCCTAATGCCATTGAGCGCATTGAGGAGCCTTTGATCAAAGCACAAATTATTACAAAATCAGAATTTGTGGGTGGTATTATGAAGCTTTGTATGGATAGAAGGGGGGTCTTTAAAAACCAGGTCTACTTAACAGCTGACCGTGTAGAACTTACTTTTGAGTTGCCTTTAGCAGAAGTGGTTTTTGACTTTTTTGATAAACTCAAAACCATTTCGCGTGGTTACGCCTCCTTAGATTATGAACTATCTAGGTTTGCCAATGCCGATCTGGTAAAACTAGATATTCTATTACACAACGAAAAAGTAGACGCTCTTTCGGCTATTGTACATAGATCAAATGCCTATGAACGGGGAAAGGTCTTATGTAAAAAGCTTAAAGAAATCATTCCTAGGCATATGTTTGAGGTAAGCATTCAAGCAGCTATTGGCACAAAGGTCATTGCCAGAGAAACGGTAAAGTCATTGCGAAAAAATGTGATTGCCAAATGTTATGGTGGTGATATTTCACGCAAGAGAAAACTTTTAGAAAAACAAAAAAAGGGTAAAAAGCGGATGCGGCAAGTAGGTTCAGTAGAAGTGCCACAGGAGGCTTTTATGGCGGTGTTAAAGTTGGATGATTGATGAGCTACGGAAATTGTTTCATACACTTTATTCATATACTTTTACACTTACTATTGCTGGTATACTAAAGTTAGTATTGGCTATTGAGTTAATCGACCCAAAATACTAAAGTATTTTATAAAATGATCTGATTATGAAATACATAACTTTATCTATTAAGGACAATAAATATCAACCTTTTATAGAATTCATAAAAACGCTTGACTTTGTCAAAGTAGAGGATCATGAAGGTGCTAAAAGGGCTACTTTAACAAAGTTTAAAAATGCATTAGAAGAGGTTAAATTGTTTCGACAAGGCAAATTGAACATGATCTCTGAACAAGATTTTGTAAAAGAACTCAATGGGCTATAGTATTATATTTTCTTTCAGCTTTAACAATGAGGTTAAACCTTTAATAAAAAAATATCCTTCATTGAAGCAGGAGATTATAAATATGATGCTTCATCTGGCACCTACTCTTTGAAATTTTCTTGATAGTAGGCGCAATGTGTTTGAATGGGACAAATGCTGCAGTTAGGTTTTCTTGCTTTGCAAATATATCTACCATGTAGGATAAGCCAATGATGGGCGTGCCTGCGCCACTTTTGATCTATAATCTCTAATAGTTCACTCTCTACTTTTTGGGGCGTTGTGCCTTTTGCTAGGCCAATTCTTTTGGCTACTCTAAATACATGGGTGTCTACCGCAATGGTTGGCTCGTTAAATAAGGTGTTGAGGATTACATTGGCTGTTTTTCTACCTACGCCTGGTAGTTGTAAAAGTGATTCAAAGTTGTTGGGTATATGGCCGTCATAATGGGTGATCAATCGCTTACATAAGGAGATGATATTTTTAGCTTTGTGGTTAAACAATCCAATGGATTTTATATATTTTTTCAACCCTTCTTCTCCAAGGCATACCATTTTTTCGGGTGTATCACACTGCTCAAACAAAGGTTTGGTTGCTATATTTACCGATATATCAGTGGCTTGTGCAGATAATATTACCGCTACTAATAAGGTAAATGCATTGGTATAGACCAGTTCTGTGGTAGGGTTTTGATTTTTATTGCTTAAAATCTCAAAAATTTTATCAACTATTGGTTTTTCCATGATATATTGATGAGCACGAGTTGTGGACAAGTTTACAATAATAGCAGATCAATAATGAGCAATTTAATACATCCTGAGGTACATAGTAAAATGCTACCCGCAAAAAAGTTAGTAGTATTATTACATGGTGTCGGCTCTAATGGGCATGATTTAATCAAATTGGTTCCATATATCCAAGATGATTTACCGGACTGCCATTTTATGGCGCCACATGGGGTAGAGCCATATGATATGGCTGCTCATGGGCGGCAATGGTTTAGCCTGCAAGATCGAACGCCCTATGTGATGAAAAGGTTATTGGGCAGTAATGTAGCATCGGTTACAGAGATCATTAAACAAAAACAAATGGGGCTCAATCTTACCAATAAAGATACTATTCTGATTGGCTTCTCACAGGGGGCTATGCTGGCTATCTATTTAACACTTATACAGACGGAGCCTTTCTTATCTACTATAGGATTTTCTGGGCTATTGATAGCCCCTCCGCAACCCATCAATACGACTACACCTATTTGTTTGATTCATGGCATGTTAGATACTGTAGTTGCGGTAGGTGCTGTAGACCATGCGATAGCTTATTTAGCTGAGCAAAAGGTACCATGTAGTGGGCATAAACTCAAGAACCTTGCTCATTCGATAGACAACCAGGGTTTAGCCATTGCTGTTGACTTTATCCAAAAAAGTGGTGTGATATAGATACCATAGTATCTATTCACCACTGTGGCAGAAAATACGTTTTTTCTAGCTTTTCACGAGTATCCATTCATCACTGTGATTACGTTTTTCTGAAAAAGCAAATAGCTGACCAAGTACCCGCCCCGCGTCTCCTTCGATAAAAAGTATGGCCCGATAGTAAATAGTTGAATCGATATGTTTTTCAGCGGGAAAATCGTGAACTCAGCCCGCAAGCGGGCTTCAAACAGACGATTTTCTAATCCACTGAAAAACATATCGCTCAGCTGTTAGTCCTTTACTAGAGCGCCATTTTTTTATCGAAGGAGAGGCAGGGCTGATAGTGGGTTAGCCATTTACAAGGAGTGGGGCCACAACTTTTTTCCGAGGGCATACCCGTTCACGGCTATGGCAGGAAACTCGTTTTTCCAACTTTGTACGAAAACTTTAAAACAAAATTGTGCATTTATGCAAAACAACTTCCCTAAAGCTATACCTAAAACAGATCGGAAAGAACATCTCTTCCACAGTCATGAACGGATCCCCCGAAGGGATCTACCTACTATTGGAATTACGGTTTTCACACTCCTGCAATTTTTCCTCTAATATTTCATTCGTGCTTTTTAATTCTTCATTCTCTTTTGCTAATGCTTTATTCTTGTTTACCTGGTTACATCGGTCTAGTCCTAGATATAGCTTTTCGCACAAACTCTTGAAACGACTATTTCCCTCTGCATGCAGAATCCAGTTTTTCAACTGACTCAGTACAGTCATGCCCCATATATTAGGTATAGAGGGATCCGCACTTGTATTGTCTGCACATGCAATGCCCCCTATCTTTACAACATTCTCGGCTGTTTTTGGGTCGGGGCACTCTTGGTATGCTTGACTTCCTTTTATCATTAGATAACTGCACACTTCTTGTAGTTGATGTGCTATTGTATGCACCAATGTGTTACCCACCATATCCTGGTAATTCCAGTTTATTTCTCCCTTGCTCTGCATCTCTTCGACGCTATCCACATCTGCCTTGTATATCGCGCTCCGCACCCTATTTGCCCTATCCCATTGTTGTTCTCCCATTTGTAGGTCATTAAGAGCAGGAACTTCCCGTTTTGCAATATCTTTCTCGCCCTCATTACTCCCCCATTGTTGTTCTCCCACTTGTAGGTCATTAAGAGCAGGAACTTCCCGTTTTGCAATATCTTTCTCGCCCTCATTACTCCCCCATTGTTGTTCTCCCACTTGTAGGTCATTAAGAATGGATTGTGTTTTTATCGAATCCATGTTTGAGCTAAAGCCGTTTGTTATCCCAGAACTGTCTTGATTAAGTTGCAACGTACCAAGACTATTGGCAGGCACTACATTATTATTACTCACAGCTAGCCCGCTGTTCATACCTAATGTTTGTCTTGTGTGTACACAGGAAGATAAAGTGTTTAAACTGAGCACTCCAATGAGCAAAGCTCCTTTATAGCATGTATGTTTTTTCATAATATTTATCTTTTTTTAAGTTTAGTTATCTAATCACTATTAAGCAGCATTGCCATAATACATATGGCGCTATCTGGTTTAGTTAATCCAGAATGCTTAATTGTGTTGCAATGGGGTTGAGACAATGGTTGTCCATTTATCCACTTCCCCTTTATTCATAAACTACAAAAAAACAAACTCATAGTCAACTAAAAGTGGTTGAAAAGCCTAATGCGTATCAGGAGATCTATTTGGGGGAAGGTGCGGAATGCTTTATTGGGCATTATTCTTTTTACATAAAGAATCCAAATATATTTTGGTAATGGGTTTGATCATACCCAATGAAAGTAAAGAACACAAAACACATCCCACAAATGGAGGCGCTATACCCCATACAGCGGGAAGGAGGATCCAAGATGGTATCAACGTACCAATGCCATAAGCAAAAGATTTGACCACTGCATCCCCCACTAAAATCACGTGGGCCAGTTTATCTTTTTGCGTTAACGCTTGCCCTATAATTGCAATAGCTGTTCTAAGTAAGTAAAGGCCCATGCCATATAATAAGGCAGTTGCCTGAAGGTAGCCTGGTTGCCTGACATAAAAAGCCACAATCGAAGCTAATACGATACAAATAGGGCTAATATTAAAAAAGCCAACGATCCACCTAGGCCTTCTTTTTAAGATCCATGAACCACATATGCCACTTACAATGAAACCTAAGTGCATCATACTGATGCTGTAGCTATGTAATGCTGCATTGACTTGACTATTTCCATTTGCCATTCTTGCTACCAAAATGGGCAAACTGACCGTATAGGCTATAATGGCTATATAGCTTACCAAACGAAAGCTGGTCATACGTACTAGCCCAGGGTTTTGAATGATTTCCTTAAAGCCTGTTAACATACCAGATGGTTGTCGTAACATTTCTTTTGCGCCAAGATCTCGGAATAGCTTCCAGGGTATGATACGCAAGATGTAGATAAGGCTGCAAAGCAACAAAAGCATTTTCAATCCGATAGTGGCCAGTAGGTTTTTTGCTGCTATGGGCGCTAATACATTAAAACACTGTAAAAAAATTTGAAAAGTCGAAAAAAAGAAAGGTTTGTCATGCGCCCCTATTTGCCTATTGATAAAAGCAAGACCATTGGAATGTTCAATACTCATAATGCAAGCAAGCGCCCATAATGTAATGGTGCAGGCACGTAGATTTACATCATTATAGGCCGATAAGATCAACAAAGTTGATGTTGCGCATAAAAGTGCACCTATACCTATCGTATAGGAGGAAAAACGTTTGAAAAAAAAACCTCCGATTAACCCAGCAAAACCAATTCCTAATAAACTGGCTGGCTCCAAATAAGCTGCAGAAATGCCGCTGGTATCTTTTTCAAATAAAGTGATGGAAAAGCCAATCATTAGAATAGTGGGTACCATACTACCCAGCCCATTTAAGACCATGTAAATAGGAATAATACGTTTCGTCTTCATAGATATACCAAATTTTATTTGCGTTATGATCGCTACAATAGGCCGCTTTTTAAAATTGAATTGCTCATGACAATTTTGGGGCGCGCTTATGCTCCTAGCATACAGCTAAGGATGCTGGCCACTACGCTGCTCCTGAAAATTACGCACCACAAATAGGTTTCGAAAGCGGTCTATTGTAGGCTATTGCGTTTATCGATTTTGGTGTTTGATGCCTGTCTACTGCTTGTCAGTAGCAAGTTTACGACCAAAATCTGCTAAAAGAGGGGCTGCAATGCAGATAGAAGAATAAGTGCCAAACAATACACCTAATAATAATGCAAAAGAGAAGTTCCGTAATGCTTCCCCTCCAAAAAAGAAGAGCACAGCAACAGTTAGTAATGTTGTAAAGGAGGTGATAACCGTTCTGCTTAATGTTTCTCCAATCGCATCATTAATCATGCCCCTGGATATATCCGCAGCCTTACCAGCTACTCTTTCCCTTATACGGTCAAAGATAACCACTGTATCATTTATGGAATAACCAATCACTGTGAGCATAGCAGCTAAGAATACTTCATTCACTTCATAGCTTATGCCTAAAGCACGTGCTATACTAAACCCAGCTATGACAGCTAAAGCATCATGTATAAGCGCTATTACAGCTGCTAAACCAAATCCCCATCTTCTAAAGCGCAATGCAATGTAAACAAATATACCCAATATGGCAAGTGCCATTGATTTTTTTGCACTTTTTTGGACATCATGTGCCACGGTAGCACTCACTTTGGTACTGCTTGTAATATGAAAATCATTATTAGCTGCAACCTGATTATTTCCTTTCAATTGTGTGCACGCTTTCAAGGCAGTAACCAGCTTATTGCGAATCTTTTCATCGGATGTAGCCTTATCCTCATTATGCAAATAGCTGGTAGTGATTTGCATCACATTATTGGCACCATAGGTACGCACCGCTACTCCTTGTTGAAGTTGTGCAGATAGGCCATCTTTAAGTAGCGAAGCATCTATAGGTTGAGCAAAGTGGACAGTATAGGAACGACCACCCGCAAAATCCACTCCCAAAGCAAGTCCTTTACAGTGGTAAAAATAGCAAGCACCCACTGCTATAAATGCTAAAGAGCATGCGTAAAAACGGTAACGATGCTTAATAAAATCAATCTGTACCTTTTTAAAAAGCATAGGTATAAATGGATAAGAAAAGGTTAAGTTTGGGGTGCGGCACCGCTCCATTAAGCAGCAAAAAATCAACCTTGTAATAAATATCGAAGCAAATATAGAGCTGATGATACCGATCATTAAGATCAGGGCAAAGCTACGAACTGGCCCTTGCCCTAGGTAATAGAGTATGGCTCCAGTAAGAAAGGTAGTAATATTGGCATCAAAAATAGAGCTATATGACTTGGCATACCCACGCTGAATGGCTTCTTTGATATGGACTTTTTGTGCCAGTTCTTCTCGTATCCGTTCAAATATCAAAACATTGGCATCGATCGACATACCAATTGTCAAGACTAGGCCAGCAATACCGGGCAGGGTTAAGGTAGCATCTAGTTCTGCTAAAATGCCTACAATAAAGAGTAAATTAAATAAGAGCGCTACATTGGCTATAATGCCCCCTTTGGCATAATAGATGCACATAAAAAGCAATACCAGGCCTAAACCTACTGCTGTGGCCATGAGCCCTTGGTTTTGGGCCATCTTACCTAAACTTGGCCCCATAATGGCTTCTTCAACAATTCTAAGCGGCGCTGGCAAAGAGCCTGTTGCCAGTACGCTGGCTAGGTCTTTTGCTTCTTCTACAGTAAAATGGCCAGATATCTGCGAGTCGCCATTTGGAATTTCTTGATGGACGGCTGGTGCGGAATAAACCCGATCATCTAGCGCTATTGCTATACGTTTGCCAATATGATCTGCCGTAATGCGCCTCCAGGCTTGTGCCCCTTTTTGATTCATTTTTAACGTTACAGCTGGTTTGCCATTTTCGGAAAAGGTTTGGGCCGCGTAGGTAATAATGTCTCCTTCTAAAAGGGGTTGATGCGGCTTGGGCTGGTTGATTGCATAAAGGGCAACTGCCTGGCTGCCATCGCTTAGCATTTGTGCTTTTTTTTCCCACATCCAAGTAATCCCTTTAGGCAATAACGCTTTAACTTTCTTGCTAGATAAGATGGCCTCTATTTGGTTCATTTCTTCAGACGCATAGGCTAATGCATAAGGGAAAGGGGCTTTGCAAAGCCTTTTGAGTATGGATTCCGTAGGCATGCGTTCCATTTTTTCTGCATCTGTAAGCCCTTTTGGCAATTTAGCTGCTATGGTTTCCCTTTCTTTTTTTAGCAAAAGGTTGTTTGCAGCCTCTAGCGCTGAACCATAAGTACTGGCTTCTGCTACTGACCAAAAACGCAATTGCGCCACACCCTGCAGCAATTTTCTAACCCGTTCCGGATGGGTAACACCTGGTAGCGCTATTTGAATCCTTTCACTTCCAGGTAGTTTTTGAATACTGGTTTGTGTAGCGCCAAAGCGATCTAACCGGGCTCCTATGATGGTAAGTGAACAATCCAATGCATGTGCAATTTCTTGGTCAATTGCCTTTATAACATCACCCTCACTGGCAAAATGGTAAGTCCCTACTCCAGCAGTAGCAAAAAGCTCTACCAAATTTCCCTTTGGCGCAAGCTTTGTATAGGTAGCTACAAAAAGCTTTCCAAAAGAGGTTGTGTTACCTTTTTCCCGTTCTTGTTGCGCCGATTGAAGGGCTGCTAAAAAATCAGCATCTGTAGAATAGGCAGCCAATCTTTTTACAAGTTCCACAGGAACAAGCTCCATGGTTACATGCATACCACCTTGCAGATCTAGCCCTAGTTTAAGCGAACGTTCTTTTACCTCTTCGTAGGTATAGACCCCGCCAAGCAGATTATAAACAGGCTTTTTCCACATATTCCTTAAATAAGCCTGGCTTTTATCAAAGTCTATTCTGCCCTGTTGATCCATTGACTGTTGTGCCGCTTGGCGCTGCACTCGATAGTCTACAAAGGTAAAAGAAAGATAGTAGAGCGAGAGTAAAGTAGTAACAATGGTTAGAAAAAGGACTATTTTTTTAGATTTCATTGGCTTTAAAGGGCTTTATATGGATTAGGGCAAATATATTTTCTTTCGTTTATTAAACCAAATTACAATGGCAGCCTTCTGGTGCACAAAAGGGGGCTCCATACAAAAACTTTTTGCAGAGACTTGCTTTTTACCTGCTTATTTGATCCAATCAATGGAAAGATAAAAATTTCTTTCTATTCCATAATAATTGGGTATAGATTTAGGGCTACTTATTGGTAATTTACTTCAGATTCTCTTAAATTTACTTTTCGTTAAGCCTTCTTCTTGACTCTACTTGTGGCTAGAATATGTGGGGGCTATGTTTTAGTCTGAAAACTATATCTTTTTTGTTCATGGTAGCAAACCCTTGGCTGCGTTCATGCTTTTAGGGTTTTTCAAATCTATTTTCTCATCTAGGCTTGCTGAGCATGGTTATACCATATGGAACCAAAAAACTACGATTATGAAACTAAAAGGGGAAAATAAGTTTTTTAAGTGGATGCGCTTGCTCAAGCAGCAGCAGGAGAAGCGGTTGGCCTATTATTTGGAGCGTGCATCGCCCATAGAGGTGGCCAGTTTCTTAGAAGCGCAGTCTTGTGAGTTGGTTATCAAAATATTTAGAGCCTTGTCTATTGCCAAACAAGGAGAAATATTTGCCTTACTGAATGATAATGCTTTGCAGATGCAAATCTACCATAGTATCCCTAAAAGTAGCTTTGCAAAGATTTTTTCCTGTATGCCTTCTGATTTGCGGGTGGATTTTTACCAGCGATTGAGTAGTAAGGAGCATGCTCATTTATTACCCTATTTAAGCAGAAAGGTTCGAGAAGATGTGATTATGCTCAATGCCTATTTACCAGATACGGCAGGAGGTATTATGAATACAGACTTTGCGACGGTTTTAAATTCAATGACTGTACAAGAAGCGATCGCTAAAATCCGTGAGGATGCCCCTTCAAAAAAGATGCTGTACTATATCTATGTAGTAGATGAAAAGATGAAGTTGGTTGGCTTTATTTCTTTAAAGGATTTGGTCATGCGCTCTCCTGAAGAGAAAATAGAGACTATTCTCAATGTAAACTTTGTCTATGCTACGGTAGATGAAGACCAGGAAGTTGTGGCCAAAAAAATTGAACAATATGATTTGGTAGCCATTCCTATTCTCAATCAAGAAGAACAAATTGTAGGTATTGTCAGTTATGACGATGCCATAGATATTATCAGAGCTGAACAAGTTGAGGATATGGATAAATTTATGGGTATTACTTCAGAAGAAGATGCACCAGACTATCTCAAGGTATCCAGCCTACAACATCTTAAGAAAAGAATCAAATGGATCGTAGTCGTATTTATGGCCAGTATTGTGGGCCACGCCTTTACCCATTCCAAAAGCGCTTTTTTCACCCCCTTTAATCTGATTTTCTACTTGAGTATGATTACGGACACAGGAGGCAATGTAGGCAGTCAAGTGGCTTCAGTAGTATTGCAAGCATTGAACCGCGGCCAAGTAACGTTGGCTGATTGGGCCAGGATTATTTTAAAGGAATTGAGGATTGCCATTATGTTGGCTTCTGTTTTGTTTTTTCTTGCATATATTAAAGTGTTTTTTACCTCCAGTCTGGATCCAGAGACCAACAGGCACTATCAGGTGATGTTTGTAGTGGCACTGAGTATTGTTTTACAAGTTATTTTTTCTGCTTTTATAGGAGCGGCTTTTCCGTTGGCTGCTAAGTATTTTAATGGAGATCCTGCAGTAGCGGCCAATCCTGCGATTAATACAACTGTAGAACTATTGGGCGTGATTATTTATTATGTTGTAATCTGTTGGATCATTAATCCAGTTGGTAGCTGTTAGCCTGCTGCAAAAGGTAAGCTATGGAAGGAGGTTTAAAATTTTTAGGAACATTATACAATACAATAAATAATATACAATGGTAGTTATAGTATGCTACTACTTTTTGCGTAGTTTTCGCACTATATGAAATGATTATCAGACTAATTGGTTTAATTAAATACTGGACTTTTCTAATTGCATTGGGCTTTTCTTTTACCTCATGTATAGGGGGCAATTCGGAAGATATACGCTTGGTACGGGATGATTTGCTTGCTCCGCTCATGGATATATCTGCTTATATTACGGGAGAACAAAAAGAGGTAGATGATAATGGCAATATACTTGGTGTAACACCTTGTGAAAAAAATTATGCAAAGGCACATGAACTATTCTTAGAGGTACTCAAGAAGTTAAAAGAATACCCATCTATTATAAGGTATCCGATTGCAAGCAGCCTATTAAAGGAACTTCAGGCAATATTAAATGAGCTCAAACAGGATATAGCAAATCTTCCTGATGGCCAGGAAAAAAATCAGTTTGAACGAGAATATACGCAGTTATATGACTGTATATCTTCTTTAATAATGGCCCAAAAAAATGAGTCATAAAGATCCACTGCCGGTCATAGGCCAGCAGGCTAGTGGTAGAGGGTAGTTTTTTAAAGCGTGGTGAATATGTCCTTAATAACACTCTACTTACCTAAGATGGGTGAAAGTGTGATGGAAGCAATAGTATTGCATTGGTGTGTAAGCGAGGGAGCAACTATTGTGGAAGGTGCGCCTCTATTGGAGGTTGCCACAGATAAGGTTGATGCAGAAATTCCCGCTGCTTATACTGGTAAGGTTAAAAAATTATTAGTAAGCAAAGGAGCGGTAGTGGCCATTGGAGCGCCTATTGCTTTATTAGAAGTCGAAAATATTGTGCTACCTACTGTGGCCCATGAACAATCTTCTATAGGGGTACAATCCACTGTAGCCGCTGTAGCAGCCACCCTCCCACCACCTAATGTGGGAGATAGATCCTTTGCTTTGCAAGCTTTTAGCAAAGCAAAACTCACCCCCGTAGCCAGGCATATTGCGAAGCAGCATGGTATTTCAGCAGATGAGCTATCCAGATTGGCTGGTTGTGCTACCGATCATTGGGTGACCAAAGCAGCCCTTTTGGCTTATTTAAGCAAGCGAATGCCCAACCATACTCCCCCTTCCGATCGCCATTTGTTTCATGAAGCCGTTACCCCTTTAGAGGGGGATGAGGTAGTCCAAATGGACCGTGTGCGCAAACTCATTGCCGATCGTATGGTTGCATCTAAGCAAATTGCACCGCATGTTACCTCTTTTATACGTGCGGATGTAACCTCCATTGTTGCTTGGAGGAATCAATATAAGGCTTCTTTTGAGGAAAAGTATGGGATTAAGTTGACCTATAATCCTATTTTTATGACAGTGATTGCACGTGCCTTACAACAATTTCCACTGCTCAATGCAGTAGTAGCAGCAGATCGAATTATTAAGCGCAAGCATGTTAATATAGGTTTTGCAGTGGCATTACCAGATGGTAATGTATTGGTTCCTGTGGTCCATAGAGTAGAACAGCTTGGTTTGGTATCATTGGCCAGGCAGATTGATGTGTTGATCCATAAAGCACGCAGCGGCACCATTATGCCTGATGCACTAACCGGCGCCAGCTATACCATTTCTAATATTGGTTGTTTTGATAACCTAATGGGCACACCTATTATTGTACAACCACAAGTAGCTATTCTTGCATTGGGGCTTATTGAAAAACGGCCTGCTGTGGTCTATGTTCAGGGAAAAGAAACCATTGCTATTCGCGATGAGCTGTTTCTATCCCATACCTACGACCACCGAATTATAGATGGAGCCTTGGGAGGAGGGTTTTTAAAACATTTAGCCAAGGAATTGACATCTTTTGTAGAGAATATAGATCAGTATCCATTTACATAACTACTGGTATGTGTCTGTTCACGTCACTGGTTAATAATGAATTGTATTCCACTTTTTTCTTGATAAAAAAGTGGACAAAAAATCAAGCCCTCGGTAAAAAGTTGAGGACCTCACTCCTTACAGATAGAAAAACAGAAATCGCCCGCTAAGCGGGCTTTAAAGGAATCTGTTTTTCCTAATCATCTGTAAGGAGTGAGGCCTATTTCCCAACTTTTTACAGGGGCATTTTACTACTATGGACATAGTGTTGAATGCTTACACTGGTATTCCCATCGCACACCACTGGAATGGTCTTTGATCGCAATACCCATTTTATGGAGTGCAGTACGTATGTAATCAATTTGATCGTACCGCTTCTCTGCTTTGGCCTCTTGGTAAATTTTTAGAAATGTTGCTACCATTTGATCAGTAGTGAGTTGATGCTCCTCTTTTAGACCTAATAGCGCTACCGTAAAGGTAGTATAAGTAGTGCGCAATTGATCCAATGCAGCTTTTGAAATGGAGTCATGCTCCAGTGTGCCATTGTGCCATCCATTTATTTTTTTGAGCAAATTAAATAAATGGGCTAAAACTTTTGCCGTATTGAAATCGTCATTTATAGCACTGTAACAAGCTGTGCAATCTGCATAAATGGCTTCATCTAACCTTCCGCTTGTTGTGGCTACCGTTTCTTGATGAAGCTTAGCCAAGAGATGGAGACCATTCATTAGCTTACGATAGCCCTGATGGGCTGCTTTTAACCCCTCTATGGTAATAGAAAGGGTGCTTCTATAATGGGCCTGTAGCATAAAAAACCGCAATGTCATAGGACTATAGGGCTGATCTAGGGCAGGATGGTCTCCTGAAAACAGTGCGTCTAGTGTAATAAAATTACCCAATGATTTACCCATTTTTACCCCATCAATCGTAACCAAATTATTATGCATCCAATAAGTAGCTAAATTTGTTTGTACTGCAGCTTGTGCCTGTGCAATTTCACATTCATGGTGGGGAAAAAGCAAATCCATTCCCCCCCCGTGTATGTCAAACTGATTGCCTAGATATTTTGTAGCCATTGCAGAGCACTCAATATGCCAACCAGGAAAACCTTCTCCCCAGGGAGAAGGCCAACGCATGATATGCATAGGGGTTGCCTTTTTCCATAAGGCAAAATCTTCCGGTTGTTTTTTATCGGTTTGTTTGGTCAATGAACGTGTGCCCGAACGAGTGGTTTCTATGCTCCTGCCAGACAGCTTGCCATAATGATGCATTTGATTGTATTTGGCTACGTCAAAATAGACAGACCCATCTATTATATACGCCAAACCATATTCAAGAATCTTTTCAATCATGGCAATTTGCTCTAGAATATGTCCGCTTGCACAGGGCTCAATGCTAGGAGGTAATACATTCAGTACTTCCATATTTTTCCGATAGCTATTGGTGTAACGTTGTGCTACCTCCATAGGGCTTATTTCCTCCAGCTTGGCCTGTTGCGCTATTTTGTCCTTACCATCATCCAAGTCTCGTTCCAAATGGCCTACATCTGTAATGTTGCGCACATAACGCACGGTATAGTTCAGATGTTGTAAATAACGAAAGAGGATATCAAAGGTAATAGCTGCACGTGCATGGCCTAGATGAGCCTTTCCATAAACCGTAGGGCCACATAAATAGATGCCCACAAAAGGCGGCCTAAGTGGCTCAAATACCTCTTTTTGTCTGGTTAAGCTGTTGTAGATCCGTAATATTTGATGCATCTTTGTATAGGTGAAAAATATTTTAGATTTTTGCTAACGTGCTTGTACGTATGGCCCTAATAGGCCAATAGTACCTACACCAATCGCCTTTATGGCTCAATGGAAAGATGACTGTAAAAATACAAAAATAAAATCGCTATGTACGAACAATTTAGTAAACAGGGTATATGTAAAAAGCTGTTTAATACGGTTATTGTAGCTGCATTTGGCTTATGTTTATGGTTTGTGGGTCCTTATTCACGGGGTAACAACAGCAACCTAACAGCTGTTGGCGCTCTACAGCAGGTTGCTACTGTGGAGCAGCATAAACCGCTGGAACAAACCATCGTAGCACCAGAGGATAAGCCTTTGCCCACAGCCTTGCCCGACTTTACCTATGCAGCTAAAGTGGCTACACGAGCAGTAGTGCATGTAAAGATATATAAAAATCCTAAGTTGCTCAAACAGGGGTCGAACCACCCTCTAGAGCAGTTTTTTAAAGAATTTTTTGGAGAAAGATTGTTGGTGCCTAAAACATCTGAACGGCCTCCTGAAGATTCTTATGGTTCTGGGGTTATTTACACCAGCAATGGCTATATTATTACCAATAACCATGTGGTGGAGGGTGCTGATCAGATAGAGGTCATCTTAAATGATAATCGATCTTATAAGGCAAAACTAGTTGGGTCAGATGCCTGCACTGATTTGGCAATTTTAAAAATTGAAGCATCTGACCTACCTGTTTTGGCGTTAGGCAGTTCAGATAAACTAGAAGTAGGTGAGTGGGTTTTAGCAGTTGGAAACCCCTTTAACCTCCACTCTACTGTTACCAAAGGAATTGTAAGTGCTAAATCTAGATGGCTAGATCATGTTGGTAACGGGCAATTAGGGATTCAATCTTTTATTCAAACTGATGCAGCCATTAATCCAGGTAATAGTGGTGGCGCGTTGGTCAATTTATATGGAGAATTGGTAGGCATTAATACAGCTATTTGTCCTGGAAGATCCTCTTCATTGACATTTATAGGATATGGCTTTGCCATTCCTTCATCTATAGTAAAAAAGGTAGCCAATGATTTCATTCAACATGGTGCTATACAGCGGGTATTATTGGGTATAACCATTCGAGATGTTGATGCTGCATTGGCTCAGAAATTGGGCTTACAAGCAATTAGCGGTGTCTATGTCGATGGCGTGCAAGACAATAGTCCTTGTGGGAAGGAATTCCAAAAAGAAGATGTGATTACCCAAATCAATGGCCGAAAAGTTAATAAATGTCCAGATTTACAAGAAATAATCTGTTGTGCTAAGCCAGGTGACAAGGTAGCCATTACATTATACCGCAAAGGTAAAGTAAAAACAATAGAAATAGTATTGAAAAAGCAGCCTGATGTGATACAGATTGTACAACAAGATGATATCCTGAAGGTGGAAGGTGCTGTATTTCAAAATATTGATAAGAAAACAAAAGCAAAGCTAAAGCTTACTAACGGAGTGCTGGTTCAGGAAGTTTCCAAAGGAAAGTTTCAGGATGCTGGCCTTAAAAAAGGTTATATTTTACTTGCTTTTGATAAGCAACCTGTTGCTAGCATAGCTGATTTAGCTGAAATGATTCGACGTACTAGAGAACCTGTTTTGATGCAGGTTATGGAACCTAGTAAAGGGACTATTGGTTATTTGGCAGTTCAATTGGGTAGCACCCCTCATGCTAAGCAATAAGTCCTTTTTAACTCTTCTGTTGGCTGATCTATACTATTCTTGAATAGAATAGTATAGATTAGCAAGAACCTCGTTTTTGAAGTGTATGTATAGATGTAATGGGCTTATAGGGTTATTTTGCTTTATGGTAATAGGTTGGTATACCCCACTATATGCAGATGATCAAGACGAGGTTCCCTTATTAGAGACGACTCAATTTGAGTTATTGGGTACAGAAAGGGGTAGGTTAGATATAACCATTCAGGCAGGTGAGATGCGCCAATACAAGAATGGCAATGTAACATTGGCAGGCAGCGTCACCATTGTTTTATTGGGCAATACATTTGACAAAGAGGCGGGACCTATAAAGATCCAAGCTGATAAGCTTTCTTACAACAAAGCACAGAATCTTTGCATGCTAGCAGGCAATGTCCTGATTTGTAAGCCAGAACACTCCTTAACTATTCAAACAGAGCAATTATGGTACGATACAAAGCAAGAAATAATATTTACAGAATTGCCCATTGTAATAACAGATAAAGAGCATGTGTTAAAAGGAAGTGGGTTTCGTGCTACAAGGGATTTAACCAAGTATACCGTTGCTGCGCCTAATGGAACAGTAGAGATCAAGCAAGAGCCAGCTTTAGGGGCTAATCCATTATAATACTTTATGCGTGTTTTAATAGGTTGTGGCGGTACTGGGGGACATATTTATCCTGCTATAGCTATTGCTGATGGCATTAAGCGAAGGGCTCCCGATGCAGTGTTCTTGTTTGTAGGAGCCAAAGGGGGAAAGGAGGTAGGATTAGTAGTTGCTGCTGGTTATCCGATTCAGCGGATTAGTATAAAGGGATTTCAAAGACGTAAAATCTTTAAAAATCTATTGTTGCCCTTTCTGCTTCTAAAAAGCTTCTATCAAGCAAGATCTATTATTAAATCATTTAAACCCGATGTGGTTATTGGAACAGGGGGGTATGCCTCTTTTCCCACCCTCTTTGTAGCTGCTATGCAGCGGATCCCCACCTTGATTCAAGAACAAAATAGCGTTGCTGGGTTGGCTAATAAGCTACTGGCTAGGTTTGTGGATAAGGTTTGTACAGGCTATCAAGATGTTTTTTTGCCTTGTGCAAAAGAAAAAATAATCTTTACAGGCAATCCCATACGATCATCGCTTTGTACCTTCCAAGAAGACCGAATGGATGCGCTTGAATATTTTAGTTTTTCTGCCTTTCAGAACAAAAAGTGTCTACTAGTGGTAGGTGGAAGTGGGGGCGCAAGCATGTTGAACACAACCTTTTTAGAATGGAGTGCGCAGTTGTCTTCCCTAGATATACAAGTGATATGGGTAACCGGCGAGCGCTATTTTGCGCCTATTAAAAAGGCGATGAAAGACTATCGCCATATAAAATGTTATCCATTTTTAAGCAATATGGAAATGGCTTATGCGGCAGCAGATATTGTGATTTCTAGAGCTGGTGCTTTATCTATTGCAGAGCTTTGTGTAAGAGGCAAGCCAACCATTTTAGTACCATCATCCAATGTAGTAGGAGACCATCAAACTAAGAATAGCTTACCATTGGCTGCTCAGGGAGCGGTGGTGCATATTACAGACCAGGAGTGTCCATTTTTACTGATCCCCAAGGTAATAGAATTACTTAATGATGAAACGCAACAACTAGAACTTGTCAAACGCATGGCACCTTTTACTACATTACATGCTAATGCCCAGGATAAAATAGCTAAAATAATTGTTGATTTGGTTTAAACTTGAAGGCTATATAGTGTGGATTCCTTGTTTCTGGTGTTTACAGGTATAATGGACTGCATTTTTTGGAGATTTTTTGCTTACTTTTCTTCCCTGAAAATAGATTGTTTAAAGACTTCCGCTTTACTGAAGCGCCGCATTCCTTTATCGGCGGCCACAATAGCTTTTCTGATCATTATCAGCCCCTTATCTCCTTCGATAAAAAAATGGTATCTGTTCAACACTATGGCCATAGTGATAAAATGCCCCTGTAAAAAGTTTCGAAATAGAACCCACCCCTTGCAGATGATTAGGAAAAACAGATTCCTTTGAAGCCCGCGCAGCGGGCGACTTCTGTTTTTTCATCTGCAAGGGGTGGGTTCCGGAACTTTTTACCGAGGGCTTGATTTTGTATCCATTCACGCCTCTGGCTGGCCGCCTTATCTCCTTCGATAAAAAGTCTGGCCCGATAGTAAATAGCTGAATCGATACATTTTTCAGCGGGAAAATCGTGAACTCAGCCCGCAAGCGGGCTTCAAACAGACGATTTTCTAATCCGCTGAAAAAGATATCGCTCAGGTGTTAGTGTTTTACTAGAGCGCCATTTTTTTATCGAAGGAGACGCGGGGGCTGGTAATGGACTAGCCACTTGCTTTTTCAGCCAAACGTAGCGTATGCGTTTAACGCTATGTCCATAGTAGAAAAATGCCCCTGTAAAAAGTGGGGAAATAGGCCTCATCCCTTGCAGATGATTAGGAAAAACAGATTCCTTTGAAGCCCGCGCAGCGGGCGACTTCTGTTTTTCCATCTGTAAGGGATGAGGTCCCCAACTTTTTACCGAGGGCTTGATTTTTTGTCCACTTTTTTATCAAGAAAAAAGTGGAATACAATTCATTATTAACCAGTGACGTGAATAGATACAAAAAATGGCGCTCTAGTAAAACACGAACACCTGAGCGATATCTTTTTCAGCGGATTAGAAAATCGTCTGTGTGAAGCACGCGAAGCGGGCTGAGTTCACGATTTTCCCGCTGAAAAAGATATCGATGCAGCTATTTACTATCGGGCCAGACTTTTTATCGAAGGAGATAAGGGGACCAGCCACAGGCGGCCAGCCATTTGATTGCATATAATATAGGTATCGAATAGTTATAATCTCCCCCCTCTCCTAGCGCATACTAGGCCCAAGGGTGAAATGACATTCAAAAGAACTTTTAGCACTACGGATCTCTTTTACAGGATCCAATCTATAGGCAAAGTCAAGCCCAAGCATAGGTATAATAGGAATAGGCAAAATAATACGCACACCACCACCTATAGATTTTTTTAAATTAGATAGGTTGAAATGGTCATAGTGCAGCCAACTATCTCCTACCTCTACAAATCCCAATAGATAGCAACAAATAGGTGCAAGCATAAGTGGATAACGCAACTCTGAAACAAACTTATTAAATAAAACGCCCCCTTTTATCTTTTTAGCGTAATCTTCTGGCGTAAGGCTGTCATCTGGATAACCACGCAACGAAACAAAATTAACACCTAATAGTTTAGTGGGAATATTTGATGTTCCACCTAGATAAAATCGCTCAAAAGGGCCTATTTCATGTTTAGACAGACTATGTAAAAATCCAGCATGGCCACGAAAATGTAAAACACAATTACCTACCAAACGTTTAAAATAATATACATCTGTTATAAACTTTCCAAACTCCTTAAAACGTGGTATGGCTGTTGCTACCGAAGGTAGATAACCACACAAAGTATAGGGAGGTGTCAAGGTTAAAAAATTAGACCAAGAAGCTCCACTAGTAGGGTAATTTGGATTATTGATACTAGAATAATTCAATGCAACGTCTAAAGTAAGATCATGCAAGCCCCCAGACCTTTTACTATGATCTGCTAATAGCTCATAGTATTGGTAAGTATGGTGGTGGTAATCTATGCCCAAATGAACCTCCCAATATCTAGCAATATGCTTCCCCAAACTTACTCGACCACCTATTGAGCAAATTTTACCTTTTCTATTTTGTTTCCAGATTGGGAATATGTTTAAGAAGACCCAGTCATCTAATACACTCTTTCTCGTATAAGATGCTTGTTGATAGGCACTATTGAAGCTTACGGAAAATATATAATGATTTTCCTGCAACCAGAACCAAGGTTCTTGAAAAGAGAAACTAAAATTTTTATAATGCTTACCACTCAGTTCAGCTGATAAGTGCAATTCCTGAGCAGCTCCTATAGGCATTTTACCTGAAAATAAGTTTTTTAAAGAAACATTATTAGAGCCAAGCTCAATCCCAGCTACAATCCCATTGCTATAATGGGCATTAAGCTTAAGATCGAACCGAGGTTGCTCCTCTACCGAATAAATAATATCTACTTGCCCTTTAGATTCATCTGGGTGTATATCTGGGATTAATTTTTCCGGCTTAAATAAGTTTAACATGGCTAAGTTTCGTAAAGACTCTCGTACAAGACCTTGGTTATATTGCTCCCCAGGTAATGTGAGTAGTGCACGACGAATAACATAATCATGGGTCAAAGTATTGCCTACAATATCTATTTGACGAATAGTAGCCTGCTTCCCCTCTTGGATTCTAATTTCTAGATCTATCTGATTATCTTCTATACTAGACTCAACAACTTCAGCTCGGAAAAAAAGATACCCATTATTGGTATACAAATCACTAATCGTTACATCTGTAATCCCAGGACTCAATCGACTTTTAATATAGCAAGGGTCATATATTTTTCCTTCCTGCAAGTTTAACAACCTATTGAGTGTTTCGTCACTATAGAGATAATTGCCAACCCATTTAACATGGCGAATCATGTATGGTTTCCCCTCATTAATCTTTAAATAAATATCCAGCTTTCCATCGGTAGATGGTTGCAAACGCTCTGCTGCAATATATGCATCTCGAAACCCTTGTGATCGATAAAAAAGCATTAAGTTCTCTTTGGCTTTTAAGTATTTTTCTTCTGTAAAAACAGATGAGAAAAAAGAAACATGGCTACAAAGATACTGTTTGATATCATCCATCTTTTTAGGCAACTGCAACAGAATACCACCTTTTCGGATGGGTGCAAGCGTAATGATTTTCTTAAAAATATCCTGGAAAAGTGTACAATGAGGCGCTTCTTGCAATTCTTTCATATGATATATCAAGCAATCAGCATCTAAATGGTCATTCCCCTCAAAAATAATTTTCTGCACCCTGCTTTTTTGCCCTTTATTGACCTTAATCTTTAAAGCAGCTTGATGATCCATTTTCTGACTTGGCATCAACTCTGTAGCAACCTCTACCTCTCTAAACCCTTTCTCTAGAAATATGTTTTTAATCTTATCAGTAGTTTTTTGAAGAAAAATCGGAGATAGCGCCACACAATCACCTATGGTGACTTTTTCAAGCAGCATTTTTTGCTCTTTTTTAGTTAAACCTTCTAAAAGATAGCTGGTTAGTCGGGGATATTCCTCTACATGAATAACAAAAGTGGCTAAACCATTTGCTTGGTCAACCTCAGACAGATAAATGGAAGCAGATTTAACACCCTCCTGTTTGGCTATTTTTAAAATAGCATTACGAATTTGTCCAGTTGATGGATCAACCATTGCGCCTTCTTGCAAACCAGAAAGCGCAATCAACCGGTCAGAAGCTACCCACGCATTACCCACTACCTGAATGTTGCGTACAGTATAACCCGTTGCACCAAAGATAGGCTGTGCCCATCCTATACATAAACAGAAGAGGCATAACCAACGCTTAACTTTTTTGATATTTGTATCTACCATTATCATCATAAATAGAATAAACTTATAACTTGATCGGCTGCTTGAGATCCCTTCCAACATATTGCCATTTATATAATCAACATAGAGTCGCCATACAAGAAAAACCGATACCCTTCTTTTATAGCTTCGGCATAAGCAGTTAAGATCAACTCCTCTCCTCCAAAAGCAGCTACGCTGACTAAAGAAATAGAAGAAGGAAGATGAAATGTGGTCAATAATGCATTGCAAACTTTAAAAGTATAAGAAGGTAAAATAAATTTATTAGTCCAGTCACTGGCTTCTTTGAGTTGGCAAGAAACGGAAACAGAAGATTCCATAGCCCTTAACACTGAAGTGCCTACAGCACAAACTTTTTTATGATGATGCAAGCTCTGATTGACTACTTGTGTAGCTTCCTTGGTAATCACAAAACGTTCAGAGGAAGCCCTTACCTTGGTTAAGTCTTCCATATCAATGATACTGAGTTCACCCAAACCAATATGGAGCGTAATCGGTACAACCGAAATGTTCTGCAAGGCTAAATACTTCAACAAATAAGGGGTAAAGTGGAGCCCAGCAGCTGGTAACACAATACTACCTATGTTTTGCGCAAATATGGTCTGATAGTATTCCCGGTCTTCCGCTTTGGATGGGCGCCCTATCTGATGGGGTAAAGGCATATGACCAATTTCATTAATCAGTGCATAAAATTCCTCTTCTGTCCTGTCAAACAACAATTTAAGGGTGCGACCCCTGGAAGTCGTATTGTCTATAATTTCAGCTACCAACTCGCCATCTCCAAAGTAAATTTTATTCCCTATACGGATTTTACGTGCTGGCTCGACAATAGTATCCCATAAGCCATGCTCATCGTTCAATTTCCGCAATAAAAGCACTTCTACTTGTGCATTTGTTTTTTCTTTACAGCCATAAAGCTTACAAGGCAATACCTTAGAATCGTTGACCACTAAAGTATCCCCTTCACTAAAATAAGCAGGAAGGTCTTTAAAGGTTTTATGCTCTATTTTGCCACTATCTTTATGTACAACCATTAAACGCGCATCTTCCTTTTCCTCTATCGGATATTGTGCAATGCTGCTCGCTGGTAGCTCAAACTTAAAATTGGATAACTTCATAATATATAATTTAAAAAAGATTTAGCCATTTTTTCAGGCTGCTTTGGCATATGCTACAGGCTTGCTATCTACTATAGTGAGCCTTGAGCCATAGAGATCTGTTGATGTTTAGCATCATGCTACATACATATGCTATTAAAATAAGCAACAGATATCCAGGCAAATAAAGTTATTGTGACAATAACACGCTATCAGTTCATTATTTGGATCTTTTTTATACATGACACCAGGCAAATCCCAACAATAACTGAGCCCCAAAGCAAGGCTATTGGTTAGACTAAAATCATATTTTACCCCCCCACCCAAAAGAATAAAACAGCCCAACGGCCGCTTAGTTAAAAAAGCGGATCGAATGGAAGAGGATGGTGCAGTAGCTCTAACAGGAAGATTGATAGAGGGTATGATGCCTAGCTTAAAATAGATACTGGTATCAATCATCAACTCGCTGGTATACAGTCTACATAAAACAGGTACCCATACATAGGGTAAAAAATAGGCCTCATATGTAGAGGGGCCTGCCCCATCAACGTCACGCCCTAATGCAATATGACCTAAGGCATAAGAAAGGCCTACACTAAGACTACAATGCTCCTGTAGTGCGAAATGATAGGCACCGCCAAAGTGTATCCTTAGTGCGCCTCCTTTATCATAGGGGGGGGGATGCATTTGGCTATAGACCCTATTGGTAGCGTAAGCAGGAGAACATTCAGCACTAAAACGGCCAGGCAATGCCATAGCACTACCCTGCCCAATTAAAAAATACAAAGCTAAAATGATCATCCTCCTCATAGGGGACTAAATTACAGCTATTTTATGGTAAAAATAAATTTATATTTATCTAATTTATTAAACTGTTGTTATAAACTTTTGTAGTGCTTAAGTTGGGAATGTATCTATTCACGCCTGTGGCTGGTCCACTTATCTCCTTCGATAAAAAGTCTGGCCCGATAGTAAATAGCTGAATCGATATGTTTTTCAGCGGGAAAATCGTGAACTCAGCCCGCAAGCGGGCTTCAAACAAACGATTTTCTAATCCGCTGAAAAAACATATCGCTCAGGTGTTAGCGTTTTACTAGAGCGCCATTTTTTATCGAAGGAGACGCGGGGCTGTTAATTGGTCAGCCATTTACTTTTTCAGAAAAACGTAGCCATAGTGATGAATGGATACCCGGGAATAGCCACTAATAGAAAAGTAACAGATATTTTACACTATTGGAGCGGAATGTATGGATCTATAATGCTATCCTTTATTAACCTCTAGGCTTGAAAAAGATTTCTTCTTGCTTATCTGGGTTTAAATATTTTTCTGCGTATGCATCATCCATTAGGAAGTAATGAAAAACCAAATAGTTGCCGCAAGATCCTGGACATGTATATACAAACTCATGGCCCTTCCTCCAGACAAAAATCATTGCTTCCACAAGGCAATCAGCATGGACATAGTCACCACATGGCAGTAAACCCACAGATTCTGTTTTATGACATATAGCACATTGGGCGTCCTGGTTGTGCGTACTTATGAATAATTTCTTTACGCGATCTCTAATCTGCTGCCTTTTAGATTCTATAGCATAGCCACTGTATTTCTCCATAATATCACCTATCCTCCTAGCTTTTTCCTCTGACCATCCAGCATATTTTTCATTCAAGTCATTACGCTCCACACACATGGCTACTACTCCATTAAATTCCGCTATTAATTGCTGTTTTTTATTAGGATCTGCTACTTTTTCCAAAAGTGCATTCAATGCTTCAATACGCTGATTTCTTTCTTTTCGACATGATGCTATCACTTTATCTCTTGTATTGATATCCGTTATTTGGCTTAGTTTTTGACTAAACGCTTCACGATATTGCTTTTCTTCTTGCACCATCGTATTGAGACTATCAATTAGAGATGTTTGCGTTTCTTTTTTCTCTGAATCTAAGGCATTCGTAGCAGGCTGCTTTAATGAAGACAAAGCAGGCTGAGCAATATTTGAACCATCATTTTCAATTTGATTGGATGAAGACGCATTCGAGAACGGGCTTTCAATCTGATTACGTTTAGGCAAATGCAAGGAGGAGGCAGATTTTTTTTCCTTACATGCCCCAGCAAAATGGAGCAAAACCACTAAACAAAAACCCCAATAGGGTAAATAGCCCCATTTGCGCAAACTGATTACAACCGTCATTATGTATTAACCTTTAATGTTTAGAGCCTATTGCCACATGCAACTTGCATATGTAAGCACAGGCAATTATACAAATAAATTTAAAAAACAACAACTATGAAGATTTCAATTTTCATTATATGCTTATATAAAGAGATATCTCTATCGATATTTTCACATATAGCGGACATAAAGTTAGGCTTTAAGCACACTATTTTTTAAGTTCATATAATAGTATAGTATACTAGCTATTCCATTTTAGGCTATGCCAACAAAAAACATCGCACAAACTTTTGGTCAATACGCAGAAATGGTGGCAGCAGACTTTTTAGTACAAAAAGGCTTTAACGTAGTGGCGCAAAACTTTCGTTACAAACGTTTTGAAATAGATCTTATTGTTAAAAAAGACAACCTCATTGTCTTTGTTGAGGTAAAGGCACGTAAAAATAATCTATTTGGCAACCCAGAAGCTTTTGTTAACCAAAAGAAAATTCGCGCATTACGCTTGGCTGCTGCCCATTACTTACGGATTAAAAATAGCGAGCAGGCCATACGCTTCGATATCATAGCTGTGCTAGGCAGCAGCGAAAAAGTTACTGAAATTGTACACTTGGAGGATGGATTCTATTAAAAATCATAACGATATTTTGACAACCAAATTAGTTTCTTTAAACAACCGGTCAAATCCAAACCGGTTATCAGTTGCTTCCTACCTATCTGCTGCTCAATGCGCCGCATCCTTACTGAATAGAGGAGGTGTGATCGCTGTACCTACTGACACGGTTTATGGGCTGGCCTGTTTGGCTCAAAATAAAAACGCGGTAAAAAGATTATTTCAGATTAAACAACGTAACAACGATAGGCCAATTTCCATTTGTGTTGGATCCATTCAAGACATTCCTAAATATTGTAAGATAGGGGTAAAGGTTATGCCTTTGCTCAACGATTTGCTCCCTGGGCCTGTCACGCTTCTTTTGAAAGCATTACCATATATTAATAAAAGTTTGATTCCCAAAACAAATTTGGTTGGTTTGCGCATACCAGATCATCCATTTATGATACATGTTGCACAGCTTTGTAATGCAGCCATTGCGTTAACCAGTGCCAATAAAAGTAATGAAACTAGTTGTTTAAATATTAAAGAGTTTAAGCAACTTTGGCCTGATTTAGATGCCATTTTTGATGGAAGTACTTTAGGTACTATTGATCCGATGAGACTAGGTTCTACTATTGTTGACCTCTCTGTTGAGGGCGATTTTAGGATTATAAGAAATGGATGTGCATTGGATTATGTAAAAAAGATATTGTGCTGACTGTAAGCTAAAAATTAATTGCTGGCATGAGGGGCTAGATGAAACCGCCATAAAATAACGATTAATCCAGTAGATACAGCTACATCAGCTATGTTAAAAACAGGCAGACAATATACATAGTAATCGCCCCAAATGGGTAGCCAACTAGGCATAACGCCTGACCAAAGATCAATATGAAGCATATCAATTACCTGACCATAGAGCCATTTCATAGGCGCATCAGTAGGCGCGTTATTCAAATAGACACCATAAAAGATGCTATCGATGCTATTGCCAATAGCACCTCCTAACACCAAGGCCCATCCAAGGATCCAAAAAGCAGGTGCATTTTTTCTTATGGATTGAATGATATACCAAAAAATATATAGGGAGGCAAAAAAACGGAACAGGGTAATGAATAGTTTTCCATACTTAAAACCAAGATGAATGCTAAAAGCCATTCCAGGATTTAAAGTATAGGTAAGCTTTAAAACATTGCCCAAAAGATTAATTTGCCCATCTGTTCCCATTTCCATATGGGCATAGACCCAAAGTTTAGATGCTTGGTCTGCTAGGACAATCAATACTACAATAGAAAAATATTTTAGAAACTGTTTCATATAGGGGGAATATTTATATCACAATATCGGCCACTTGATTCTTTTTTTTAAATGGAGCCAACCCACTGCAGGAGTAAAAAACCATTCCTAGTCCAAGAAAAATAGAGACATCTGCTATATTGAAAATAGGCAACACACACATCTCTTGTCCACCCCAAATTGGGAACCAATTAGGAAGCATACCAGACCAAAAATCAACATGGAGCATATCAATTACCTGACCATGAAACCATTTCATTGGGGCTATATCAGGTGCATTATCTAAATAAACACCATAAAAAATACTATCAATGGTATTGCCAATAGCGCCTCCTAAAAGCAATATCCACCCCCAAACCCAAAAGGGAATGGCCGGCTGAGCCAGCGAACGAACAATATGAAATGCAATATAGAGTGAGGCACAAAGGCGTACAAAAGTGATCAATAACTTGCCATACTTAAAACCAAATTGCAGCCCAAAAGCCATGCCATAGTTGAGTACATAGGTCAACTTTAATAAGTTGCCAAAGATTTTAATGTGATGGTGTGGTCCCAATTGCATATGGCTATAGACCCAAAGCTTGGATCCTTGATCTGCCAAAATGACGCTTAACAAAACTAAAATGTATTTTCCATATCGCCTCATGATAGCATAACGTGTAATATAATTTTTTATAAGATTCAGTGGCTTTAAGTTACACTTTTTTTAGAAAAATTCCCGGAACAAACTTTACTGCTTTTCTGAAGTGGAATACGCAATGCGATATACACACTATAGCCAAAAGCATGATCAAATTCGGCTAATCCAAAACCTGGAATATCAAATGGAAGCGCATGTAAATTATTTTCTATGCTTTTACTGCACTTGTAGCGTGCGGTACAACCAACAGACAACATACTAATCAGATAGATCTTCCCCCCTGCTACCACTTCCCACCAATGGGCTATTGCATCACCTTTACTATGCCGCAATGCAATAGGTGCATAGCTACATATCTCAGGGGTGCAAGCTTTATCAGCGGGGTGGTTGCACTGCAACCTATTACCCTCTAGTTGAAAATTAAAAAAGCTTCTAGCATAACGGAAGCCTACAAAAAATTGATTGTGATGGAGCGTAGGTGTTAGAAAATTATACCCTAACCCTAACCTAAAATAGCGCCCCTGCGCAGATGAAAATGAGCCTTTATTGGGCCTACCATCACGCTGGATTTGTCCCCATCCATAGTCCACATCCAATAAGATGTGGTTAAAATCAATAGACCCATTGACTTCATAGGCAGCGCCTGTTTTTTGGTACCAACCTACGCAGGTTTTTGCCAAATCTATACCAATATACCAGGTAGTTGGCCAAATGGTATTAGGGGGTAGTGGCGCATTGGCCACTGCATACCCAGGGATCGCAGCAGACAATATCAGACAAAGTATTGGCTTAATAATATAACGTAACATGCGTTTGGTTTTTCTCTGCCTTCAAGGGAACTGGATTGTCAATGGTATATTTCTTAAAAATAGGCCTTTTAGTATTTTTAGTACTCAATTGTATACGTTTAATAACGTATTGTATCTGAAGTCCTCCAGCTTCAGGAGAAATCAGGGAAACAATACGATCATAATAAATGGTAATCTTGTGATAGTAGATACCGCCTATATTTTCTACCTCAAAGCTGACTGTATCAGCATTTGGGTTGAGGGGTATAGTGAGTTCGCTAGTGCTACTGAATAAAAAACAGCTATCATTACGTGTAACAACGGGTCTTTTTGTCCAAGAAAATTTTTCAAGAACGATGCTGTGTAAATCTTTTACTACTGCTGGGGCATCTCCATCTTTTTCTTGCACCAATGCAATTTGTACATTAGGTGTATAGCTACTCTCCCAACTTTTAAAGTCTTTGCAGGAGCATACCCCGAATAGCCAAAGAAATACAAAAGATTTTCGGAAATATTTGAGCAACACAAAGGGAACCGAAAAAGAAACAAACATGCAAGAAAAAAGTTACAAATAATGGCTTAAAGGTTGTACAAAACCGCAACCATCCTACAGCAGGCTACACGCAGATGTATTTAATGTTAAATTTACATTTTAAAACCATAGCAAGCAAACAAGCCATACTGCTATATGCGCCCCCTATTCCTAAAGTTTTGCGCTTTGGTTAGCCATTTTTATCAGGCAGTTTTACCGTTTAACCAACGGATCTCGTTTAGGATGATGTGGCAAGTTCTTTTTGTAGGAAATAACCTGTATAACTCTCTGGGACCCTTGCAACAGCTTCTGGTGTACCCTGCGCCACTAAATAGCCTCCTGCTCGCCCACCATCGGGCCCAATATCAATCACATAGTCTGCTATCTTGATAATATCCATATTATGCTCTATAATCAACACCGTATTGCCTTGTTCTACTAACTTTTCTAACACAGAGAGCAATGCTAAAATATCCTGAAAATGTAGGCCAGTACTGGGTTCATCTAAGATATAAAGGGTATCTCCCGTACTTTTTTTTGCTAATTCTGTAGCCAACTTGACCCGTTGTGCTTCTCCTCCTGATAAAGTAGTGGCATGCTGCCCCAAGGTAATATATCCCAAACCTACCTCTTCTAAGGTACGAAGCTTAAGCAGTATAGATGGATGGCTTGCAAAAAAAGGAATGGCATTAGACACCGTCATATCTAAGACATCCGCAATAGATTTGCCTTTATATTGTATCTCTAATGTTTCACGGTTGTATCGTTTGCCTTTACAGTTATCACAGGTTACATATACCTCGGGCAGAAAGCCCATTTCTATACGTTGAATGCCAGCTCCTTCACAAGTGTTGCATCGACCTTCTTTTAGATTAAAAGAAAACCTTCCTGGCTTGTATCCTCTAATCTTTGCCTCTGGCAAAATCGCAAAAAAGTTACGTATATCGGTAAACATACCGGTATAGGTGCTAGGATTAGATCGGGGCGTTCTGCCTATAGGAGACTGATTTACCTCTATAACCTTATTAATATAGGCTAAGCCACTAGCCTCTGTATAGGGCAATGGTACAACACGGCTGTTATAAAGCTGTTTTTTAAGAATAGGCAAAAGGGTTTTACGAATCAGCGAAGACTTACCACTTCCTGATACCCCTGTTACACAAATCATTAGCCCCAATGGAATGGTTAAGGCTATATCTTTTAAATTATTGCCACTACATCCCTTAATGGTCAAGGTTTTACCATTGCCTTGTTTGCGATTGCGTGGCAGGGAAAAGCCCTTTTTGCCGGTTAAAAATTCGCCTGTAACACTGGGTTGTGCTAGAAACTCGACCAATGGCCCCGCTGCAACTACTTCTCCTCCAAAAGCGCCCGCCTGAGGACCTATTTCAATGAGATAGTCTGCGGCAAGCATCATTTCCTTATCGTGCTCCACTACCAATACCGTGTTGCCTATATCTCTAAGCGCTTGTAAAGCACCAATAAGCCGATCGTTATCTCGTTGATGCAAACCAATACTTGGTTCATCAAGAATGTAGAGCACACCCAATAATTGGGTGCCTATTTGTGTAGCCAGCCTAATCCGTTGCGCTTCTCCCCCTGATAAGCTACTAAAACTTCTGTTAAGCTGTAAATAGTGTAAGCCCACATCGATTAAAAACTGTAGACGTTTGGAAATCTCTTTTATAACTTCCTGGCCAATGAGCTGCTGTCTGCCTGTTAATACAGTTAACAATGTATCAAACCATTTTTTGAGTTGATCTAAGTCCATTGAAACCAAATCAGTAATACTTTTATCTTGAATCTTAAAAGATCGGGCTACTGGGTTTAATCTAGTTCCGTCACAATCTGGACATACAACTGTGTAGACAAACCCTTCTTCTAGACTGCCATGCCGTGTAGCCGTTTCTCGTTCTTGCTGTTTGATCAACACAGCAATGATTCCTTCAAAAGGCTCTACACAATTTGCAATAAGCGCAGAACGATAGGGTGTAATGTTGCCAAATAGCAATAAATTCAATACAGCCGGAGGAAGTGCTGCTACTGGATCGGTAATTTTGCATTGGAAAAACTTCAATAAGGCTTCTATTTTTTTGAATAACAATGATGTTTTATAAGGGCCTAATGGTAGAATGGCTCCATTTTTAATACTTATGCCCTTGTCTGGAATAATTGTGTCCATATCTATCTGGGTAATTTCACCCAATCCATCACAACTGGGACATGCGCCATAAGGTGTATTAAAGGAAAAAAGATTGGGCTCTGGTGCATCATAGGCAAGCCCGGTCTCTTCATCCATTAGGTATGTAGAGAAATAGTGATCTTTTTGCTCAGCATCTACTACTAATAATGTTCCCTTCCCATATTGAATAGCCAATTGTAGTCCATTTTTGATGCGATCCAATACTTTTAAGTCTATTAAAACATGATCTATAACCAAGGCAATATCATGCTTTTTATGACGGGCCAGATTTAAGTTTTCGGTCAGTTCAACAATAGCCCCATTCACCCTAACTTTATTGAAACCCAGCTTAAGCAAACGCTTTAGCAATGTCTCATGATGGCCTTTTCTGCCTCTAACCAGAGGAGCCATTAAGGTAACCCGTTGGCCAGAAAAGGTCCGTAATAGATGGGTAAGGAGCTGTTCCTCATCCTGCGTTACCATTTTATTACCTGTAGTATAGGCGTAAGCATCAGCTATCCGTGCAAAAAGCAGTCGCATAAAATCATAGATCTCTGTAGTGGTACCTACCGTAGAGCGTACATTGCGATTGGTTGTTTTCTGCTCAATGGCAATAACAGGGCTTAGTCCATTGATTTTATCTACCTCTGGCCTGGTTAAGCTACCTAAAAAGCCGCGCGCATAGGCACTAAAGCTTTCCCTATACCGCCTTTGCCCCTCTGCATTTATCGTATCAAAGGCCAAAGAGGATTTTCCACTGCCACTGACACCTGTAATGATCACCAGTTGATTGCGTGGAAACGCAACGTCAATATTTTTTAAATTATGGGTCCTTGCACCCAAAACTTCTACATAATCAAACCCATAACGATCTGAGGAGGCGTGATTGGCCTGTTCTGTATCCATTGTATCTACCATATAGCTCAAGAAATTTAATCAAAGGCAACAAGTGCAGCATCTTGCATGGTCAAAAAACTGATTTTCATAAATTTGACTGATACAGCATTTTAAACAGCTATTTTTTGTACAAAACACAAGATATAGTTTAATTTAGCGAGCAAATAAGCCACATCCAATTAGCATTAAAATAGTATAAGCATGAATAGTACACACCGACTTTGTATTGGAACGATCGCATCCTACTTCATACGGATCCAACAAATACCATGCATTACTTTCTTGGTATGGGCAGTGCTACCGATTATGGCACAAGCACACAGTAGACGCATGGATGATCTCAAAATAAATTTGAGTTCCCCATATGACACCGTATATACCCATTTTATGCTGCTAAACCCTGGGAATAAAGCTTCTGAGCATGTGGGCATTGTATTTATACATGGCGCAGCCCCCAAAAGCAAAGAAATGGCTGTTAAACTCAAAAGATTGCTCACACTTAAGGGCATCAATATTGAAACCATACCTAAGGATCCTAATTATATGGATCCAACGATAAATGAAAATAGATTTATTTTATCTAAAAAGCTACCAAAAGTTTACTTAATCAAAGAAGGCGAACAATGGCGTTACAGCCAAGAGACCTTAAATTTTATCAGGGAATATGAAGTTTCAGATAGATTACACACGCTCTTATACCATTTTTTGCCTGAGGCATTTTGCCAGAAACAGATATTAAATCTTGCGATTTGGCAATATATCATGTTGATGGGACTAGCCATCATTATTTGGCTGACCTATAAAATTATGCCCTATTTTTTGAAGCTTATGGTCTACAAGTTTATAGGCAGTAAAAAGTCATTTGCCATAGAGCGGTTGCTTATGCTGGTGATTAGCATATACTTCTTAAAGAGTGGCCTGACCATGTTCCAGTCTGAATCTTTAACCTCTTTTATCAATCGGGTCATAGAAGCTACTACTTCTTTCTTATGGATGTGTTTGGCCTATGAGTGCGTCAATTTGATGCAATATAGAATAAAAATTGCTAAGAAGCATAACAAGTTTATGATCCATATTTTGCCTCTTTTTAGCATAACAGCTAAAATTATTGTAGGGATTGTTGGATTGGTGCAGACAATCGATAACCTTGGGTTTGCAACAGGTTCCTTAGTAAAGGCACTTTCTTTCAGTACCCTAGGCCTTGGTTTGGCGTGCCAAGATACCATTAAAAATCTATTTGGCTCATTGATGATTACAATGGATCGACCTTTTAGTGTAGGCGATGAAATTGTTTCCGGAGGCATTCGTGGCAAAGTAGAAGAGGTGGGTTTACGCTCTACCTTACTACGTACCAAGGAAGGCTCTTTGGTTTATATACCCAATGCAAAACTAGCCGATGCCTATATTGATAACTTTGGTAAAAGAACGTCACGAATGGTCTCCTTAGAGGTACCATTAAACTATGCCATATCTTTAGAATTACTACCAAAATTTATGCAAGGATTAAATGAAATCGCTGCATCCCAGCCATTGATAAAGCCAGAAAAAACCAACATATATCTTGATAAGATGAACGAACATGGATTTGCAATCATTTTCAATTTTCATTTGGACACCACTGAAAGTGGTATAGAATATGCATGTAAGAATAGAATGATACCACTTATACTAAAGCTTGCTTGTAAGCTTGATATACGTTTGGGAAATGTACAATACCGGTCACATATCGGAACATTACACCCCTAAGGTGTATCCGTTCACCCAATGGCGCCAACTTAAGGAATTTGTCTTATTTTTTACCTGATTATAAGTATCTATTCACGCCTGTGGTTGGGGCCCCTTATCTCCTTCGATAAAAAGTCTGGCCCGATAGTAAATAGCTGAATCGATATCTTTTTCAGCGGGAAAATCGTAAACTCAGCCCGCAAGCGGGCTTCAAACAGACGATTTTCTAATCCGCTGAAAAAGATATCGCTCAGGTGTTAGTGTTTTACTAGAGCGCCATTTTTTATCGAAGGAGACGTGGGGCTGATAATGATTCGAAAGAGAGGCGGGGCCCAGTCACAGGCGTAAATAGATACTTTTAGCATACACTAAAAGTTGCTTCCAGTGCATCAATAAGATCTTGTACAGCTTCAATGCCACAAGATACTCGTACAAAACCCTGGCTTATGCCAATGGATTGAAGTTGTGTGGCATCCATTGTGCCATTAGACATTGCAGCAGGGTAAGAAATTAAACTTTCTACTCCACCTAAATTGGCACCAAAGCTCCATGGACGACGCAACGCCTGCATAAATTTACTGGTTGTATCGGCGCCTCCTTTCAATATAAAGTACAGCATGCCACCATGGAGTCCATTAGTATGTTGTCTATCTGCCAAGGACTTTTGTGGAAAGTCTGCCAACCCTGGGTATCCCACCTTTTCTACCTTGGGATGTCCTGCTAAAAATGTAGCCACCTGTGCTGCATTTGCAGACTGTTCTCGTATCCGTAAGTGCATGGTTTTGGCCGACTGTAAGGTAAAAAAGGCAACCATAGGGCTCATAATACTCCCATGCATATTCCTATAAGAGAAAATAGTAGGGCCATCTTCTACAGATGCGCAAGCTACTGCGCCTCCAATAGTCATATTATGTCCATCATAATATTTAGTGGTAGATTGAATTACTATATCGGCACCAAATGTTAATGGACAAATCACCATAGGTGAGGCCAACGTACTGTCACAAACATGTTTGGCACCTATCTGGTGGGCCAATGCGCTAACCGCAGCTAAATCGGTTAAAGTAAGGGTAGGATTGGTTGGATATTCTGAAAAGAGTACTTTGGTATTGGGTTGTATGGCTGCTGCTATTTCATCTAGATTGGTAAAATCTACAAAAGAAAAAGTTACACCAAGTTGGCCAAAAAGGTTACGTGCTACTTCTTGTGTAGTGGCGTAACAACCATTGGAGAGTATGCAATGGTCCCCATTGCGCAAAAAAGTTGCCAAGGTTGTGATAATGGCAGCCATGCCCGAACCAAAACAATAAGCAGCTTCCGCTTTTTCCAAAACAGCAATCTTGGCTTCAAGGACTGCAACAGTAGGATTTCTTGATCCAGAATAGGAATGGCCCTTTGCCAAATAGGTTTCAATAGATTCCTGCACAAATACAGAGGATTGAAAAATAGGTGTAAGGATAGCACCCGTATGCGGTTCTGGCTCCACACCAGCATGCACCACCTCAGTAGCTACTTGTAAATGATTACTGCCCCATGTGTGCATACTAGAAGTGGAGGGCGGTAATGGATTAGGCATGGCAAAAAAAAATAAAGTGAACCAAAGACCTTCTGCAAAAGCTATTTGTGGTGAGCAATTTTTAGGAGAAGCGCAGTCGAGCACCGCAGAATACTAGATGTATTTGAGGAGCATAGACAAACTTCGACACCAAAATTGCCATTAGAAATAGCTTTTGCAGAAGGTCTCAAGAAAAATATAGGCTAACAACTTTCTTTTAAAATATGCCCGCAAGTTAGAAAAATAGGTTGGAAAAAAAAATTATCTAATCATCCTATTCAGGTCTACGTCACCTATAATGCCTGGCACTTGCCCTTTGCTAGCGTACTGCCAAATAGTCCAGAGATCCCAACCACGTGGCAGTTCTTCTGGTGATGGCGGGACATCACGCCATCTAGCAATCCATAATGGACACTCCTTAACGATATCAGGGGTCACTGCTACATGGGCATTCCAGAACGATGTCCTTGTATAAATGTAAGGCGTTATATGCATAGCTTTGAGGTAACGAACGCATATTTCTACCACGCTTCCAACTATAGTATAATCAGCCATCGTATGTTCTTCTACATCTAATGCTATGATCGCTTCCTTATCCTCCAATAGGCCCACGTCGCTTATTTGGCGCACAAAATTGTCCATTTGCGCAGTAGGAGCACTTGAACCAAACCGTACAAAATGATAGCCGCCGATCCGGGAAAAACCTGCAGCACGCGCACCGGAAACGTTTTGACCAAACATAGGATCTTGATAGGTTGCGCCTTCTGTAGCTTTGGCAATAACAAAGTCTTTACCACTCCTACCAGGAGTGCACTGTTCCCAATTTATTGCCTTTTGATGGTTGGATATATCTATTCCTTCCATATAATGAGGTTGGCCTGCCATATACAATTTATTACGCAATTTACTAGGTGATACACATGATACAGCAAGAATGGTTGCCACTAACTTGGCTATGTTGCTGGTCCATGTACTATGCAACCATACCATAATTTACATTAAGCTTAATAAAAATTTACAAAAATCACAAGCTGAGGCCGTTGTTAGCGGAGCTCTTTTTCTACTGCCGACCAATTAACTAACTTATTTATTTGGTCGAAAAAGGTGTGCTTGCACTTACGTCGGCTCGCTGAAATATCTGAGAAACTTAGTTGGTTAGTTTGCTTGAGAGATATAAGCATACTGCTAAAATTTGAAGCATAAATACCTGAAAATCAATAAACTTTGACCTTTTTTAACGATTTGAGAAAAATAAAAGATAAGTTTTAATGATAAAATTAAATGACTATAGAAACGGTCTCGTATTGACTAAAATCCCCTCAGCTTGCAGTAACTGGGCACAAACATTTGCATAGCCATATCTCGCTGCCAAATGAAGCGGAGTATTACCATGCTTATCTCGCTCATTGATTAAAATCCCCTCAGCTTGCAGTAACTGGGCACAAACATTTACATGGCCATGGCTCGCTGCCAAATGAAGCGGAGTATTACCATGTTTATCTCGCTCATTGATTAAAATCCCCTCAGCTTGCAGTAACTGGGCACAAACATTTACATGGCCATGTCTCGCTGTCAAATGAAGCGGAGTATTACCATGTTTATCTCGCTCATTGATTAAAATCCCCTCAGCTTGCAGTAACTGGGCACAAACATTTACATGGCCATGTCTCGCTGTCAAATGAAGCGGAGTGTTACCATACTTATCTCGCTCATTGATTAAAATCCCCTCAGCTTGCAGTAATTTGGCACAAATATTTACATCGCCACATGCCGCTGCCATATGAAGCGGGGTATTACTACCATACCTATCTCGCTTATTGACTAAAATCCCCTCAGCTTGCAGTAACTTAGCACAAATATTTACATGGCCATATTTCATTGCCAAATGAAGCGGAGTATAACCATACTTATCTCGCTCATTGATTAAAATCCCCTCAGCTTGCAGTAATTTGGCACAAATATTTACATGGCCATATAACGCTGCTATATGAAGCGGGGTATTACTACCATACCTATCTCGCTTATTGACTAAAATCCCCTCAGCTTGCAGTAATTTGGCACAAATATTTACATGGTTAAATGCCGCTGCCACATGAAGTGGGGTATGACCATGATTATTTTTCGCATTGACTAAAATACCCTTAGCTTGCAGTAACCTGGCACAAACATTTACATGGCCACGTTCCGCTGCCACATGAAGTGGGGTATAACCATGATTATTTTTCGCATTGACTAAAATACCCTTAGCTTGCAGTAACCTGGCACAAACATTTACATGGCCACGTTCCGCTGCCACATGAAGTGGGGTATAACCATCCTCATCTTGCTCATTGACTAAAATCCCCTTAGCTTGCAGTAACCTAGCACAAACATTTACATGGCCACGTTCCGCTGCCACATGAAGTGAGGTATAACCATGATTATTTTTCGCATTGACTAAAATCCCCTTAGCTTGCAGTAACTTGGCACAAATATTTACATGGTCACATGCCGCTGCCATATGAAGCGGGGTATGACCATGATTATTTTTCGCATTGACTAAAATCCCCTCAGCTTGCAGTAATTTGGCACAAATATTTACATGGTCACATGCCGCTGCAAAATGAAGCGGGGTATGACCATGATTATTTTTCGCATTGACTAAAATCCCCTCAGCTTGCAGTAATTTGGCACAAATATTTACATCGCCACATACCGCTGCAAAATGAAGCGGGGTATTACCATACTTATCTCGCTCATTGACTAAAATCCCCTCAGCTTGCAGTAATTTGGCACAAACATTTACATGGCCACATGCCGCTGCCATATGAAGCGGGGTATTGAGAATGTTATGCTTAGCATTCACATCAATACCATTTCTAAAAGAAGACAGGAATGCTTGTACCATACGATGATCATTATTCAGCGTTGCCAAATCAAACGGAGTATATCCCTCATCATTACGTTTATTGATTACCAGAGGATCATTACCAAAATCACGCAATATACGTTTTATACTCTTTAATATACGTTCTCTATTATTTAGAGTGTTGTTCTCCGGCCAGTTAGCAGAGTCCATTACAAACTGATGAAGAAGGTACCCATGATCATATTTTTGATTTAAAAGAATACTTCTTAGCGATTTAGGACTACGATTAACCGATGCTTCACATTCTGTAACATTGTATCTAGAAATGTGATTACAAGCGTAAGTAAATAATAAAAGAAATATCAACATTGTATCTTGACAATACATGAAATGTATGGATCAATTTCATAATAAACATTAATAGACCCTCTGCGAAAAGCTAGGTACTAGTTGCATGATTATAATAAAAATTGTATTACACATACTTTACAATATAAAATATGTCAATAGATTTCCAAGGATTGTCCAAAACACCACATGTTTTTAGGCAATTGGCAGGTTTAACAGTTTCAGAATTCGAAGAAGTCATTAAGAGGCTAGGTCCATCTTGAGAAAAAATCGTAGAACAGAAGCAATGCCATGGAAGAAAGTCTCATGTAACAACGTTGCAGGACAATGTTTTATGCGTACTGATATACTACAGGACCTATATCACACACACATTTTTGGGCTATTAATTCAATTTACACAATTCTAATATCTGCCGCTTGCTAAACTCTTTAAAATTGGCAACGTCAGTTTTTAGAGAATGCCTCCACAGTCTTTGATCCATTCAAGGTTGTTAGTGTACATAAAGATGAAATTAACGCACTTAAGGATCAAAATGAGACCGTTTCCATATAAAAGACACATCCTTGTGGAAAGTAAAGAAGGGTTAGTCTTGGCCGTCAGTACCACAAAAGCCCCTAGCCATAATAGTAGTCGTTATTTATATCAACACAAATTAACAAATGTCAGATTAAATATCAACTACTACGCTAGAAGCATAACGAAAATTATACTACAGGCCTATAACAACGGCCTCACGATGTACGAAACAACATTCTTTTCATTAACTTGCGCCATAGGAGATATGGTTAATAGACCTTCTGCAAAAGCTATGCTAATGGCAATTTTGGTATCGAAGCTTGTCTATGCTCCTCAAATACATCTAGTATTAGTATGCTGCGATGCTCGACTGCGATGCTCCTAAAAATGCTGATCACAAATAGCTTTTGCAGAAGGTCTAATAATAGAAATTATATATGAAAATCCATTCTATTGCTCTGGTATCCAGCAACACACACTATAAAATGTGCCCCCATGATACCAAACCAGAAGTGGCTTTTATAGGCCGTTCTAACGTAGGCAAGTCCTCCTTAATTAATGCACTTTTGCAGCGGAAACAATTGGCTAGGGTATCCAAAATGCCTGGAAAAACACAACTGATTCATCATTTTTTAGTGAATAACCAGATCTATTTTGTAGATCTCCCAGGATATGGATGGGCACAAGTAGGGCATGCAACAAAAATAAAATGGGGAAAAATGTTACGGGAGTACCTTTTGCATAGGCCCAATATGGTTACTGTTTTTGTATTGCTTGATGCAAAAATTCCACCTCAAGCGATTGATCTTGCATGCATACATTGGTTGGGTGTACACCATGTTCCTTTTGCTATTATACTTACAAAAGCAGACAAAAAACATAAAATGGTGGCCCAAAAACACCATATGGCGCTAACCCATATGCTGCAACAAGACTGGGCAACGCTTCCACCCATCTTTAGTGTTTCTGCACACAATAAACTGGGCATAGAAGAGGTCTTAGCATATATTCAAACAGTTGCAAATCCGAAAAGCAGCACAACCAATACAACGATCAATTGACTACTAAAATTTCTTAGTGTACGCAAAGCTTATACCAAAAAGCGCTAGACTCAACGTACCATGAAAGGGTTGCTGATAAAGCTTGGCATGCATATTATGGGCTCTTGAAATCCGATAGGCAATTTCCCAATCATTGATAAAACGGGAGCGCCCTCCCACTGTACTGGAAAGTTTAAGCCGTTCGGATAGCAATAAATAGCTTACTTTAATGCTGGTTTTTTGAAATATATTTTCTTTCTGACGTTCAGACTGATTGATTCCTAAATCGGTTTCTACTTCTAGGTGATCATCTATTTTAGATACCCAGTTTTGTATGCTTTGAGAAAGAAAATCATTTAGACTATTCCTTAATGCATCCCACCCATCTATTTGTTTCTCATTATAGACTTTTTTAGCTATTAATAAGCTTAGAATCTGCTTATTGAGGTAGACTTTGTCTAATACCGCTTTCGAGGCACATTCCTCTAAAGCAGTATTCAGGTCAAAGTCCATGCTTTTTACGGGAAAAAAAAGCTGATAAGCAATATGTGGATGGGCTAAGCTGCCATATGCAGAAAGGGCAATTTCTACTGGAATCGGTCGTTTATCATTACTTTGGGGATAGAGTTCTGATATAGAAGCAGTCTGTTTATACGAGGCGTCAATATGTGCAATCCCTTCTTGGGGGTAACCGTTAAAATTGACCTGGCTATTAGGTGAAATGGTAAATGTTTTTTGAATTAAATTATATACAGAAACGGTGTAGGTACCACTTTGAAAGAGATAGCCCCCCATTACATATGGCTTTCGATTGGTGCCTACTTCTATTTGGATTGCTCCCGTCCCTTGGCCTTCTAAAACATCATCTTTATTATTATAAGAGCCAAATAATACCTGCGCCTTTATGGTAGGTTGTATGGTTAAGTCAAGGATCAGTTTAATGGCTGATTTATCTTCATGTTCAGGGATATTATCTGGTTGCTTTTTTGCTTTGTTATAAACAAATTCTACCAATTTTGTAGCGTTCTCTATATCTTCTTTATCATGCGCAACAATGGTAAAAGTTCCTTTATCAGTTGTGACTTTCATTTTAAGGAGCAGGTCATAGATAGACCCTTGCATTTGCAAAGCCCCAGTGGCGTATACATCGCCATAGAAGTCTGGGTTGTCCATTCGAGTAGTGTGCAATAGGTGGAATGTTTCCATATGCCCTGTAACCATTAGAGGGAAGTCATTTTGCAACACCATATGGCCAGATAAAGTGGCATGGCCGGCTGCCTCATCACGAAGCGCAAGCTGGTGCACATATAAACGATTATCTCGGATTTTAATGGCTCCAGCCACTTGGTAAGCGGTGTTTAAATAGTTAATTTTAAATGTTCCTTGATCTATTACGCCCTTGCCATTTAGCTTAGGTGCAGTGAGCTTGCCTGTTAAGTGAAATTGGCCGCTTAGCTTTCCATGTATATCCGAACAAACAGCTGCAAATAAAGGATTTAATAAGTCCAAATCCATTTGGTCAAATGTAGTGGTAAGGGATAGGTTATCAGAAGATTTGAAGAGATGATAACAGCCATCTATTTGGAGCAATTGCTTACCCTCCTTTTGCAGCATTCCTTTTAAAACCAATTTATTTTCTAATAGATTCCAGCCTACCTTTGTAGACAAGGTACCTACAGCATAGTCCTGAATGGTAGCTTCTTGTAGACTTAACCTACCGGTTGCTATGAACTGATCTTTTTGACGGTGGACTATTAGTTTCGTGTCTAGTATACCTTTAATGGGCCCTACTGTTGAAGGATAGTTTAATGCAAGGTGGCGTATGGTGCATTTCAAGGGATTTTTTGTTGCCGATTGCGTAAGGTGCCCCCCTACACAAATAGCCTCTTGCCCGCTCTTTATAGATAAATTCCCAATGGCTATTTCCGACTTGGACATAAAACTACTACGCTCTGTTTGTATGGTCCATACTTTCTCTTTGATCGTTAGCTTAGAAGGGAGCAGATCAACCCGCATCACATCATCAATAAGGGTGCCAGAACACGCTAGAGAGAGATCACCATCATGATGAGCTACCTTGTTGGAAATGGTAAACTTATCTTTATCCATAAGCAACTGAAGGTATAAGTGATCTGTTTGAAATGTTTGGTGCCAATCTTGATGATCTGAAGCAATATATAACCGAATCAATCGCTGTTTTTCATTCATGAGATGACCTACATTCAAGTCCATTTTGATCTTATCCAATCTAAACTTCTTAAAACGGACAGTTGATGTGACAGGTAGATGAAAGGAAAAATCATAGTCTCTATTATAGGCAAAATGGCCCGAAAAGGTTGTAGCAGGGGGTATATATAAATCATCTAAAAACCAATTAGATATTGAATCTATCTTTTTGCAGTTAATGGCATAGTCTAGATGCAACCTAGCAGGGGAAGTGGCCCAACCACCTACTGGATTTTTAAACCGTGCAATGAGATGCTTAATGTGATGGACTAAGTCGTGTAGGGTAAATACTCCTTGCAACCTACAGTCTATCAGTGGAGAGGTAAGGGTTAGTATATCTTTGTTTGCATGTTCTATAGCATGTAGTGCGATCTGTTTACAGGTTATTGTTTTTTCCACTCCTTGAATGGTGCATTGGTTTAAAACCACTTCTCCTCGCGGACGTTTATTGAATATATCTCTGATTTTTAATGAAAATTTTGTATTCACCGATAAGGGTTCCCGCACAAAACCAAGTTTTTCTAGGCAGATCTTTTCTATGATGCCATCTGCCTGTAACCCTTTAGCCATATGATAACTGCCGGCTATAGCTAACTTTGCACTAGGATCTTTACTATTTAGCTTAAAGCCAACTATTGCATTAGCAGCCATACAGGAAGCTTCTACCTGTTTATAGTTATAATGGTTGGTTGCGATTTCTGTTAGATGGGCTACTGCATCCAGGGTATTCAAGTGGCAGCCTTGTGCTTTCTTGATCACAACTTTTCCCGAAAGGGATTTAATGGGAAGAGCTGGCAACACAGCATCCATAGTCAGTTTATGCAAGGTTAGGGTACCGGTTAAATCTTGTGTGGGCTTCCCTACATCACGTAACACCAGATCTGTTTGTATATCACCTATATTAGTCGTAATATCCCCTATTAATTTGGCTTTTTGGATATTACCAACAAATGTACTATTTGTTATGCCGATGTATTGCAATTGCGTTGGGCATATTGCTGGCTTTTGCTCCAGGTCCTGCATATAGACTTTACCAGTCTTTACCAAAATATCGGCATCGACACCATTATAGCAGCCTGTACCCTCAAGGTAGCTATCTCCAAAAGCTAGTGTACAGTTTTTCCATGCCACCGCATGAGGGGTTAAAGAAACTGCACCGTCTAGTTTATATAACGCATGGGATCCTTTAAAAAAATCTAAAAACTTAGTTAATTCAATTGATGATAGTACTGTTTTGCGAAATATTGCTTCCAATAGAATGTTTTCTTTACTAGCAACAAGGGGAAGTTGTTTGGTGTTTTTTAGTATGAAATCACCTTGCAGGTTGCTATGATTTGTAATCAAATGACAATCTTTGAGCATTATACTATGCGATGTAATACTAAACTGGGTGATCAGGTTTTTCCATACCAGCGGTAGGGCACTTGTTTCTTGGTAAGAGCAGTTGGTGAGGTGGCCTGCATAACGCCCCGAAGAGGATAAGAAATGGCTTATAGATAGATGTATGTTTTCTATTTTGACCGCTTGTCTATTTATTGGATCATGGTAACATAGGTTGATGCCATGCAGTTGAATCTTGTTGATATATAGATCTGAATCTGCCTCTGGTACAAAGGGTAAAATCGCCTTAGCATAGAAAGTGGCCATATTAAAAGCCTGTTCCTTATCTTTTTCCAGGTACAATGCTCCTCCAGTAACTGAAACAGAATCGATCATATTACGCTTTAGCAAAAGTAAACTCAATAGATTCAGCCTACTTTTACATGCATGAATGGTAAATAGCGGCTTATCTTGAGGATCTGTAACGGTTAGCCCCTCCAATGCAATGTGACGCAACCAAGTAATCCGGAGTGCATCACATTTAATGTGGTAATGGGTTGTTTGGCACAAATAATTGCTTATGCTACGAAGCAGCTGTTGCTGTACTGGAGGTAGGTGCAGCAAAGTCAGCATCACCGCTAGTAATATAGCCAGGGAGAGGAGTACATTTCTCAATGGTTTTAAACACCATTTTTTAATTTTATTAAAAACTTTGTCTATCTTTTTCAAAGCAAATAAAGAGATGGCCGTGTCTATTGTGATCCTGCTACAGCATCTATATCTGTTCAAGCAATGGCGCCAACTTAAGGAATTTATCTTATTTTTTTACTCAGCACTGTGGTTGAAAACGCATTTTTTCTAGTTTTTTAAGGAACTTCATTACACGCCTGTGGCTGCCCCCCCTTATCTCCTTCGATAAAAAGTCTGGCCCGATAGTAAATAGCTGAATCGATATCTTTTTCAGCGGGAAAATCGTGAACTCAGCCCGCTACGCGTGCTTCACACAGACGATTTTCTAATCCGCTTCTAAGAAACTTCACTCTATATTCTATGAAGTTTCTTTTTTGGGTATAACCCACACTGTTGGGTATAACCCGCGGTGTGGGTGGGAGCTAAAAAACATATCGCTCACCTGTTAGTGTTTTACTAGAGCACCATTTTTTTATCGAAAGAGATGCAGGGCTGATAATGGTCAGAAAAGCTATTGTGGCCGCATTCCTTGATCATTCAACCTCTTTTGCGTTAAACTGGTTCATAGCATGCACAATACCCCCCCTGCACCAAGCCATCAATATTTGACACGCCCTATCTAAGTGACCCCCTAGCTCTTGTAGTTCTTTTGTATTAAAATCGCTTAATACAAAATCTGACAACCCTCCTTTAGGAAAGTCATTCCCAATACCCACTCGAAGACGTGGATAGTGATCTGAATGCAAAGCATGGGCAATGCTTTTTAGACCATTATGGCCTGCATCAGCCCCTTTGGGACGCAGACGCATCTTACCGAAAGGAAGTGTAATGTCATCTACAATTGTCAGGCTTTGTTCGACTGGTATTTTTAAATGATGTAACCAATACCGAACCGACTTTCCACTATCATTCATATAGGTTGTAGGCTTAACCATATAGACTTGATGATTGTTGTAGGTGAAAGCAGCAGTAGTGGCCAAGCGGCCTAATCGAAATGAAGCTTTTTGCTGAGCGGCTAGATAGTCAACTATCAAAAAACCAACATTATGCCTAGTATGCACATATTCTACACCAATATTACCTAACCCAATCAATAATAACTTCATAGCCTATGTGAGACGCTAAGGGGATATACTACTCTTGCGCCTACTATTGCTTACCTTTTTTTTCCTCTTTACTAGCTGCACTACGCAATGCCCTTGGAATTTCAATAGAGGCCACTGGTGTATTAGGCAATGCTAAAATTGTATAGTTTCCTACCGGTATTTGGTGGACACGTACGATTTGCCCTAAATCAAGATCAGCAACATCGATATCGATCATCGACGGCATATCCTTAGGGTAGGCAGCAATCGTTAGTTTCCTTTGCTTTTTAGAGAGCACCCCTCCTTTGGCCACACCTACGGCTTTACCAACAAATGCAGTAGGAATCTGCATTTTAATTTTCTTATCATCAAAGATTTGTAAAAAGTCTACGTGCAACATCATTTCACTTACAGGGTGGAATTGCATTTCCTGCAGAATACATCTGTATACAGCGCCTTCGATATTTAAATCTACAAAATGGGCATGAGGTGTGTAGACCAAATCACGTAAGAAAACCATAGGTACATAAAAATGTATTTGTTCTGCTCCGCCATATAATACACCTGGAACCTGTGCAGCTACTCTTAGTTTCTTAGACTCAGCTTTACCGAGATTTGCTCTTTTATACCCTAGAATCTCTATTACTTTCATATCTTTTGTTTGTGATCAATTAAAAAATAAAACCTTTCCGATTAGCACCTACCTGGAATGTAGCATGCCACTACCATAGTGCATACTACTTCAAGGAGAACCAAATTTAACAAAAAAGAATCGAGATAAAAAGACAAGTTGCCAATCTATAATAGACTAAAAAAGATAATTTATGCCAACTATCTTTTAAAATCTTTACGATCAGAGGCAAAAAAACTTAAACTAGCCTACTATAGTTTAATTTAGTTTAAATCAATTTAATTAACTTTTAAGTTCATTGTTAGTAAAACTTAAAATCTTCTAGTCTAGTCATGAGCAAATTACCGATTGGGGTTAGTAACTTCCATAAGTTGGTAGCTAACGATTACCTTTTTTGTGATAAAACAGCTATGATAGCGGATCTATTGCGTGAAGGTGAGGAGGTTACTTTAATTACCCGTCCCCGTCGCTGGGGTAAAACGCTGAATATGTCTATGTTGCACCATTTTTTTGCCTCAGAGGTGAATGGGGTAAAAACACAAGGTTTATTTGATGATTTAATGATTGGTAAGTTAAATGGCGGCGGATACATTCAGCAGTATCAAGGAAAGTATCCCGTTATTATGATAAGTTTTAAGGATGTGCATTCGGATAACTTTGAAAGAGCGTACAATAAAATCAGTAAACAGATAGCTTTCCTATTTAGTTCATTTGAATATTTATTAAAGGGCTCAAAGCTCAATACGGCACAGTTAAAAACTTTTAAAGATATTATTAATCAATCTGCCGGTCAAGAGGCTTTAGAAGATTCTCTAAAGTTGTTAAGTCAATGTCTCTACCAACACCATGGTCAAAAGGTCTATATTCTCATAGATGAATACGACACCCCATTAAACAAAGCTTATGGCAATAAGGAATATTTGAATACTATGGTCGCATTTATGCGCAATCTCTTTAGTGCTGCTTTAAAAGATAATGATGCATTAGCCAGGGGCGTTTTAACAGGCATATTGCGTGTTTCTAAGGATAGTATCCTATCTGGATTGAATAACTTAGAAACCTATACCATGCTAGATGAGCCATATAGCAGTTGCTTTGGCTTTAGTGAGAATGAAGTTGCATCTTTATTTAAGGCAAATGGTTTGAATACTTCCATAGAATCAGTAAGAAATTGGTACAATGGTTACAAGGTAGGCAAGCTAGTTATGTATAATCCTTGGTCTATTATTTCCTGTGTCAATAGATCGGGTCGTTTTGATGTATACTGGGTTAATACTGGAAATAATGATTTAATTAAGCAACTGATTCTTAACTCTAACAATAGCATTAAAGAGCAATTCGAACAATTGATGCAGGGAGAAGTTTTAAAAGTGTTCATTGATAGGCATATTTCTTTTGATTTGTTAGGTACCAGCGAAAATGCTTTATGGAGTTTGCTTTTATTTGCTGGCTATTTAACTTTTGAAAAAAGTATTTTAAGTAAGCATAGTGATTTATATGATTGCTCAGTTAAGATTCCTAATAATGAAGTACGCAGGCTCTATAATAGATTTTTTGAAGAATGGTTGCTTAGTAAATTTCCTAGTCAGCATAGGTATGATACTTTTTTGAATCATTTACTTTCTGGTAAAATAAATGAATTTACACGAGATTTAAACGCCTATCTCTTACAAAGTGCTAGCTTTTTTGATGTGCATGCTGCTAAACAAGGCGAAAGCTTTTATCATGGTTTTGTTTTAGCTATGTTGGCTAGCATCAGTGATCGATACTATATACGTTCCAATAGGGAAAGTGGCTTTGGCCGTTATGATGTGCTATTGATTCCTAAACAAACAGGTTCAAAAGCACTTCTATTGGAATTTAAGCATCTACGTAAGGAAGAAGAACTAGAAAATGTAGCAAAAGTTGCGCTAAAACAAATTCAAGATCAATCTTACCATACCGAATTATTGCAGCATCCTCATGTAAAGGAAGTAGTGGAAGTGGGTATTGCTTTTTCAGGCAAGGCTGTATTAGCCGCTTATGCTACTTATGATTTAGTTGTTAAAAAAGCCGGTTCAGTTAATTTAACGAGTAGATATAGCCAGGAGGAATGGGAGGAATAGGATAATTACTAGATAACCTATGGTGCGTGGTTTTTGGGAAAATTATGTACATGTTAGATTGTATTGAAACTTTTCTTTCAAGTGAATAGAAATAGTGAATTCTAGATGCAAGTGGGTAGAAATTGAGTAGGTATGTTTGGGATATAGATAAAATTATGATAGGGAAGCGTTCACTAAACTGTGGGGTTTTTTGATATAAGTATGTAAATATATTTTGTTGTTTCCATATTCCTAAACTACCGTTCACTCAATGCTATCAACCTAAAAACAATATATTATACAATTGATTTTCAGCTATATAAATAATATTGGCTAGTTTAAAACTTTCCTTAGATTGACGGCATTGGGTGTTTATCAACTAGATCCCGTACCTTCCTATCCTTTACTAGTTCCTCTATCAATAAGATATACCGATCTAAAAATTCATAGATCTAAATTTTACCCTATATTCGTCTTGGTATAGTTTGTTTTATAACAAATGATCAATATAAAGAGATAAAATTATGCGTAAGATAGATGCACTGCCTATTGGTTATTCAGATGTTGAAAGGGTGATCAGAACAGGCTATTATGTAGATAAAACCCGGTATGCACAAGAATTAATAGAAAAAGAAAATCCTGTATTTATAGCCCGTCCTAGGAGATTTGGCAAGTCTTTATTTATCAATACACTAACTACCATATGCAACGGTGAGCAAGAAGTATTTAAAGACTATCATATAGGTAAGCCAGAAAACGGATATGCATGGAAGAAATATCCTATTATTAGACTGGACCTATCTAGGTTGACCAATGACACACCAGATGAATTAAAAAACTCCATCAAAAGCGCTCTAAAAAAAATAGCATGGCTATATGGATTAGTAATAGAGAACGCCACGATCAAGGAGAGTTTAGAGGATTTAGTCTTGCAGTTAGTAAACTTAAATCGCATTAGTTCCAACAAAGATATCCGGTCATGTAATTATGAATCTAAAATAGTAGTATTGATAGACGAATATGATGCCCCTATTGTTCATCTAACCAAAGGCTCCGATCTGGAAAAAGCCAATATCAAAGTCATGAAAGATTTCTTTATGACTTTAAAGTCACTAAATGACTACTTTCAACTCACTTTTATCACTGGCGTAAGTAAATTCAGTTTATCTGATGTATTTTCAGGAGCCAATCATTTAAAAGACATTACCATTGATGCATCTGCAGATGCGATGTTTGGCTATACACAAGAAGAAATGCTAACCATATTTTCAAACAATTTGCAAGATATTGCTAAAAAATGGAGCGAAAAAGAAAACAAAAAAGTCACTGAATCAGAAGTAATGCAGCGTATTGCAGCTTATTACAATGGGTATAGATTTCATCAGAATGGTCTAAGTGTATACAATCCGTGGTCTACGCTACGATTTTTAGACTCTGGCGAACTAGCCAACTACTGGTACGAGTCAGGTAGTCCAAGCTTACTTATTAATCAGATGCTAGCAGATCCTGATAGGTTTGATATGAATATGGAAAACCTACAAATAGAGGCCGTTAGAGAAGAGTTAATCTATACAGAAAGCAGAAATGAGATTAGTTTAAAGTCTCTGATGTTTCAAACCGGCTATCTGACCATTGACCACTATGATGAATCTACCAGTCTATATAGATTAAAATTTCCCAATAAAGAAATAGCAGCGTCTTTCCAGAAAAGTATACAGTCTAGTTTGGAAAAAAACGTAAAGGATTATTTTATTCAAGAACGGGATACCATCAGAAATGCCTTATCCAATAAAAAAATTGAAGCTTTTATAGATCACATCAATACAGTTTTTGCTACACTTCCTTATTACCTAGATACCAAACAAGAAAAACAATACCATAGCAATTTACATATGCTGCTACAAGGATTAGGATTTTTAGGTGGTAGGAGAATGCAGATGTATAGTGAATCCGCTTCCAGCCAAGGCAGGTCAGATATTGTTTTAGAATTAGGCACAGCCATCTATATTATAGAGCTTAAGTATAAATCCACTGGTCAAATAGCCTTAGACCAAATCAAAGCAAACGGGTATTATAAGCCTTACTTACTCAGACAAAAAGCCCTTATACTTTTAGGTCTTAACTTTAATGAGGAGACTAGAATGATAGATAGTTGGGCATATGAAACCGTAAACAGAGAAGCGCTTAGCAAGCAGATGGTTGAAAAATAAAACTATTGTTGCTTTTTAATTTTAGCAACCACTGCGGCTCTTTTTTGCTTGGCCAGGCCAATCTTCTTTTTATTTTTGGATTGACCAATCATAGAGTCCAAGGTGGCTTTGGCTTGTGTAAGATTACCCATCATTGTATAGTTATCTGCCATAAGTAAAAAGGCATCGTCTATATAATGATTGTTGTGTGTAAATTTTTCTACAAGGTCAAATAAATTATTTAAAGAGGCCTTGTAGGCTTTTAGCTTAAATGCTGTATGGGCCAAGAGATATTGTGCTTCTGCTGCAGTAACAGTATGTTGTGGAGTACTAGCCTTTAAAAAATGGCTTCTAGCACGTTGGTATTCTGATCGTTGCATCATTACCTTTCCTAGATAAAGAGAAGCCTGTTGAATGATTTCAATAGGTGCATCTTTAGGACTATTTAATAATTGTAAACAAGCCGGTGTTGTAACTTGATATTGCTTTAGAAGAAAACTAGCCTTTATAAGCCCAGTTAAGACATGGTGGTATTCTTTATCGGTTAGTTGCATATGCTGGAGTTTTTGGTAATGGGTGACCGCCTCTTGAAAACGCTTGCCTTGGTAGGCCAGATCAGCCATTCTTAACCATGCTTTTTTATGAAAGGTAACTTGACGGCTAGCTGCTACCTTTTTATAATAGCCTATAGCCTGAGTGTACTTTTGGAGCCTATAATAGCTTTCTGCCATTAAAAAATAAGCCTCTGAAAGCAGCTGACTACGTGGATGTTTCTTATCGAAACCAGTAAGTTGTTGCAATACCTTATCGTAAGCTTGACTATAAAAGAGCTGTCTGGCTCCATCAATGGCACGCTCGTCGGAATGGCTGGCCATTTTTTGGGCGATATGGGCATACTTTTCTAAATAGACATCCATTTTTTCAGGAGTGCCAGCAGATAGGTTCGATAAGGCCATTAAAGCACTTTCTGCATGGAGATGTGTAGGGTATTGATCTAAAATGGCCATATAATCGGCAGCAGCGGCCTCATATTTTTGAAGGTTTTCATAAGCAATAGCCCGTTTCATTAATAAATCTGGATATAGGGCACTAGCTGGGTCCCTTTCAATCAGGTAGCTAAATGATTGAATGGCTGCTGCATAATTGCCTGCATTGAATACGGTACAAGCCTTATGATAGCATGCTTTTTCATAATATTTAGTTTCTGTATGGTTGGTGAGTACTTCCTGGAGGCAACGTTCTGAACGAGCATTGTCTCCTAATGCCTGATAAATGAGTGCTTCTTGGTAGCGAACATGGGCTGGATTATAGGTATACACACGTGCATATAACTTAAGTGCTGCTTCGTAGTTTTTCTTTACATAATAACAATCAGCCAACCGAAGGATTGCATCATAGTGGGTAGCAGCAGGTTGTTTTTCCGTAATCGCTATATATTGCTCAAAGGTTTTGGCTGCAGTGGTGTAATGACCCGTGTTAAAATAACCATAGGCTAGTCCATATAGGTTTTTCTCATAATAGAGTGTATTTAAACTGCCTTCTTGCATATATTTTGTATAAAACTTTAATGCTTTATCATATTTCCCCAGCGCAGAAAAGGTTTCTCCCAGCCAAAACTGGGCTTGTAGCACTAAAGATGGCTTAAAAGGGAAAAGCAACGATTGCTTCAAGTATTGAACAGCAACATCTAACGTAACCATATTGTAGGCTTCTAACCCTCTATAAAACAGTACTTTTTGGTATAATCTTAAGAGTGATTCAGTTTTATAGGGTAGCGTTGCTATATAATCTATAGCTAGTTGGTAAGCTTTTGTTTTATAGTAGCACTGCATCAGTAAGGCTTGTGCAGTGGAAAGATGCTTGCTTTCTTGGTGGGCTGCTATAAAAGCAGTCATCGATTCTATAACCTCTGTAAGGGCCCCTTGTTGATAACGCAAACCTGCAAGCTTGATAGCAGCCAAATCGCCTATTTCTGTATCAGACTTTAGCCGTTCAGCTTGAGCAAAAGCAGCTATGGCGGATGGAATGGCACCATCTTTTTCATAGATAAGACCACTATAGTAGGCAGCAATTTGACTGGCACGATCATTAGACCTCTTTTGAAGCTCAATTTCTGATGGTAGTTTTGGTGTCGAAGCTTGTCTATGCTCCTCAAACACATCTGAGCATGCTGCAGTGCTCGACTGCGCTTCTCCTAAAATTTGCGTACCACCAATCGCTTTCGAAAGAGGGCTAGGCGTATACAACAATTGCTCAAAGCAAGCCATCGCTTGATCATACTGTTCCGTTTCATATAAAGCATGGCCCAGCTTAGCCCGGGTTATGCTGTCTGTCTCATCATCTAATGCAGCCTGATAGTGGATAATGGCGTTTGGATATTGCTTAAGGAAAAAATAAGCATCAGCAATAAGCAACCGATCTTGTTTGGTAAAAGAGGAGGCAGCACAGCTTTGCACATAGGCAAGCAATGGTTCAAATTGCTCCGCTTTATGGTATACTTTTAATGTTAATTGTTGGGTTTCTAGGGGATATTTTTTACTGGCTTTTTTAAGTGCTGCCAGCGCACCATCATAATCTCCTTGCTCAAAAGCTATATAGCTCATCTGTAATTGTGCAGGATAATAATAAGCATGATCTTTGTTTTGAATAGCGCCAAACCATTTTTTTGCATCTTCCCAACGTTTTAGTTGTAAACAAGTAACGCCCACCTCATATGGAAGGGCTGCTCGCTCCTTAGGCAACAAGCAAGCTGCTTCAATATTTCGATATAGCGCAAGACTTTTATCAAACAAACCTGTTTCAAAAAAACATTTTGCTAAATGATAACGCATGGTTTCTGCATGTGTGCTGGTAGGATACCTTACTATAAAGTATTGCAAAAGGATGTCGACATGCGGATCTTTATTTTTTAAAGCAGAACGTACCGCATAATAAGCAGCCTCATCTTGTTGATACTTTTTTTTCTGACTGCTTAAATAGGTTTCGAAGTACTTTTGGGCCATTGCATATTGATGTTGATCAAAAAGTACTACCCCTTCATGCAAAATGGCTTCCGGAAATGAACTGGGTTGGTGGTTGGCTGCAGAGAAGCCCTTATAAGGGGTGGCTATTAAAAAAATAGCCATTACGATAACGGTATATATTGATTGTATCATGGGGTATACTAAATTCAAATGATTGGAAAAGCTCCATATAACCAAAATATGGATTTCTAATTTATCTTACTAGGGCTAGTATGCACCTTTTTCATAAAGCTGCTTTCTATTAAATTCCTTATAGCTTACCATTATTTTACAATTCTTTTTATTCTAGGGGTGCATCAATTTAAAGATTAATTCTTTCATAATCTGATAATCACTGGTATTGGCACTTATTCCCTTTAATTGAAGGTCTGCTTGATGGAGATAGGTGATATTTTTCATGGTTTGCTTTAGTGTATAGTTTTGCACTGCATCAAGATATCCTTGTATAAAATAAGGGTGTACATCAATTTGTTGTGCAATTTTAGCAGGGGTGCTTTCTTTTGTTTGATGCAATACAAGTAATTTAGAGAAAAGATTATATAAAATGGTTACAATGGGTAGTGCAGCATGCTCTTTTGCATTGGATGCGCAAACACTGATAATTTGGTAACTTTTCGGGTAATCTTTTTGCATCATGGCCTTTTGTAGTGCAAATAGATTAAAAGGCCTATGTAGCCCTATATAGGTTTCTACAATGTGATCGGTAATAGTGCTTCCTGGTGTAAGGTTAATACGTAATTTATGGAGTTCACTAGCGATTCTTGCTAGGTCGTTTCCAATATAAGCCTCTACTAAGTAGAGGGCTTTTTCTGTTATAGACAACTCCAGGTTTTGTACAAAGGATTTGATAAAGCCAGGTAGCTGTTGATCATATAATTTTTTAGAGGTAACCAGCACATTTTGTTTGCTTAATGCTTTGCCAAAAGTACTGCGACCATCTATTGTTTTATATTTGTATGCAAAAACCAATAGGGTGGTAGGCTGTGGGCGCTGTAAGTAATGCAACAGCAGCTGTTGCCCCTTAGTGTTTTTTAAGTCTGCCATCTCTTGCGCTTCTTTAACAATAACCACTTGTAGCGAAGCAGCCATTGGAAAACGACGTGCTTGAGTAAGCAGCGTGTCCATGCTGCATTCTTTACCATAGGTAATGGTTAGGTTAAAGGTTCTTTCAGCTGGTGTAAGCAGTTGTTCTTCGATATATTGGGTAATGGCATCAATATAGTATGCTTCCTCTCCTTGTAAAAAATAGATAGGAGCATATATACCTTTTTTCAGGTTTTGTAGAACAGTTTGTGCAGATTGCATCATATTAGGGTGTTGCTGGTTTTCAAATGTATGGCTTAGTATGCCCCCGTTTATGCCCACCGATATTAAAAATTAGGCACGCAGTTAAAAATCATGAGTACATTAATGCAGTTATGTGCTTTACGGCTACCAGCTTTTAGCTGGCTGCAATATACCATCTTCTAGTAAGAAAACCCTATCTGCAATAGTTGCCAATGACTGGTTATGGGTTACCAAGACAACCGTTTGCTTTAATCGCTTAGAGAGATCTAAAAAAAGCCCATGCAACACCTCAGCATTTTGGGCATCAAGATTACCACTTGGTTCATCAGCAAACACAATTGATGGCCTATTGATCAATGCTCGAGCTATAGCCGCCCGTTGTCGTTCTCCGCCAGAAACAGCCTCTGGCAGATGATTTTTGCGATGGCTAATGCCCAGTAAGGCTAACAGCTCATTGGCTCTTTGTGTTACTGATTTTTGAGGAAATAAGCCAATATAACCAGGCATACAAATGTTCTCAAAGAGCGTAAATTCGGGTAACAGGTTATGAAACTGAAAAACAAATCCTATTTTTTTATTCCTAAATGTAGCCAGTGCATTGCCTGCTAATCCTAGAAGATCTGTTCCATCTAGTGTTAAGGAACCACTATCTGGTTTATCTAGTGTAGATATAAGATGTAATAACGTGGTTTTCCCAGCCCCGGAGGAGCCCATAATGGCTACCATTTCTCCAGTATGGATCGATATATTAATTTGGTTTAGGATCTGATATCCATTGTAAGACTTACAAACTTCTTTGGCTATAAGCATAGTATCTGCATAATATTTTGTATTTTCACCATATAAAATTTCGACTGCGCGCTCGTAGTTCAACCGGATAGAACGTCGGATTTCGGCTCCGAAGGTTGAGGGTTCGAGTCCTTCCGAGCGCACTGATTGACCGTAGCCATTCATCATTATGGCTACGTTTTTCTGAAAAAGCAAATGGCCAACCCATTACCAGCCCCGCCGTTTCCTTCAATAAAAAATAAAGGACCCAGTCACAGGCTTGAATAGATAGTGATTTTTTGAATGCTTTTTGAGCAAACCAAAGGCATGACAAAAATTGCTTATCTTAAGCGGTCTTCATTGACCAACTGTTCATCTTTTTTAATATGATACCGTGCCAATAGATTGGCTATCCAGGTGATGAAGGGAAGCAGGAAGGCTGTTTGATAACTAGCATGCCCGCTCAGAAGGTAGGCTGTATCGGCTTTTTTAATCAATAACCACATCAGGATAATCAACATAGCCAATACTCCGTTCATACTAGCGATTAAGCGAAGTTGTAACTTCCTATTATCGTGCCGTATGATGGCATAAGCTGCTGTTACCATAAGGTAACAGGCTAATAAAGCAGATAAACCATAAGGGAATATGGCGGGCTCCCCCGTAGGGGCAATAAGCGCATAAGGCCTCATAGTAAAAACAGCATTCAAATCTGACTTCACCCAAACCTCAGCTCTGAGAAAAGCAACCATAGCCATAGAGGCCGCAGCCAAATAGAGGGATTGAATTCTTTGAATCATGCGCAAGACTATAAATTTCTATCTAACACCGGATAGAAGCGGTCTGGACGGGACTCGAACCCGCGACCTCCTACGTGACAGGCAGGCATTCTAACCAACTGAACTACCAGACCTTAAAATTTGCATGAACTATTACATTTGAATACAAATGTAATGGATAAATTACTATTTATCAAAAAAAATAATCGTTTTATTTAAGAAAATAATTGCAAGTTCAACCTGTCTCATGTAAATTCATGGCATGATAATGAACTTGTTATCTATAGAATATAAAAGAGCGTGGGGTTGTACTTATCACAGATAGGTTTCGCAAGAGGTCTAATGCAAAACCACCGAATCAATATCAATCATTGTATAATCTTAAAATCAGTATACATTATGACCAAAGCAGAAGTAATTTTAGCAATCTCCCGTAAAACGGGACTTGACAAAGAAGATGTCAAAAACACTTTAGATGAGTTATTTCATGTTATTCAAAACGCTGTAATAGATAATCATCGGGTTCATTTTAGCGGATTTGGTAGTTTTTCTAAAAAAAAACGAGCCAAAAAAATTGGACGTAATATTAGCACCAATACAGCTATTGTTGTAGAGGAGCATTACATCCCATTTTTTAAGCATTCTAAGTTTTTTGCAGCAAAAATTAAAGCTGCTGAAACTGTATAGCCTTTATAAGATTGGATATAGGCTTGTCGCTTGGTTACACTACCCAAAGATAAGAAAAAACGCCCATTGTAAAAAGTTGCACTCAGAAAGTATACCCTGAGAGCCAAGCAGAAAATCAGTTTTGTGGGATTGCTAGTGCGCATGCTGATTTTCCATCTTTAAGGGAGGCACCTCCAGCAACTTTTTGCACAGGGTTTGATGTATCTATTTACGCCTGTGGCTGGGCCCCTTATCTCCTTCGATAAAAAATCTGGCCCGATAGTAAGTAGCTGAAAAAGCTATCGCGCAGGTGTTCGTGTTTTACTAGAGCGCCATTTTTTATCGAAGGAGACGCTGCGGCTGGTAATGGGTTAGCTCATTTGCTTTTTTCAGAAAACGTAGCCATAGTGATGAATAGATACTGTATCTATTCACGTCACTGGTTAATAATGAATTTTATTCCACTTTTTTCTTGATAAAAAAGTGGACAAAAAATCAAGCCCTCGGTAAAAAGTTCCGGAACCCATCCCTTACAGATGGAAAAACAGAAGTCGCCCGCTGCGCGGGCTTCAAAGGAATCTGTTTTTCCTAATCATCTGCAAGGGGTGGGTTCTATTTCGAAACTTTTTACAGGGGCATTTTATCACTATGGCCATAGTGTTGAACAGATACTAGATACTTTTACAGAGCTATTTTACTACTATGGCCATAGCGTTGAACGCATACAAAAATTTGGTATACAGTTTCGAAATTTTACCTAATTAATTACTCAAAGTTTCATTTAACATTGAGGGCATTGATGCGTTCCACATACCCGTTGCTAACAAGGCATGCCTAACGTAGTATCCTATTACTCCACTAACACCTAAGAATGTAATACCGAGGCATCCTAATGTTACTTTATTGCAAAGATTCATTGGGCCACGCTGATAAATTATTTTCATATCTGGTTGATTATAAGGCAATTGTTCGCCTATAGAAGCACCCGATATGGTACTTGGCCCGACATTTGATATTTGCCTTGTGTGGGCGCAAGAAGATAAAAAAGCAGTGTAGCAGCTTAACAAGCCCATAAATAGGCCTAGCCTGACGTATCTATATTTATGTTTCATAATAGTGATATTTTATGTAAAATGCTCAATTCAACTAACTCTAAACAACCCTAAACTGCCGCATATTGGGAACGTTTTATGTAAAAAAAGGCAAAAAAATAAACCTTAATAAGGGATAGTTTAGGAGAGAGCCATACGATTGCCTCATTCACTTACTACATACAAAAAGATAAAGAAAATTCCAAATAAAATATATTAGAGAATCACCTAACCTTAAGGCAAATTCATTACTGATTCAAAATGCATACCCACACCCACTACCTATTATTACTCAAAGTTTCATTTAACATTAGGGCATTGATGCGTTCCACCCGCTTGATCCTGATGTAGGAAGCATAGGTATTGGTAAATTATTTGAAGGGTAATAAAGATAATAGGATACTGCACCACAGCATAACATGCCCCCTACTACCCCTAATAGGCGCCAATATTTTATCGGGTTATTTATAGTATATACGCTTTGCATGTCTCCCAAAATCCAGCCAGAACTTAGCGCTTGCCTTGTATGGGCACAAGAAGCAAAAACAGTAGTGTATAAACTTAACAAACCAATCCGTAGGCTTACGCCAATGTGTCTATGTTTTTTTTGCATAGTATTGATATTTAATCATGCCAGCATGAATACTAACCAGCAAGCAGGTAGAACGGTTGCTAAGCAGCATAGCTCAACCATCCACCTACCCCCTCTACCTTATGACTTACAAAAAAACAAAGACAATTCCAAGCAACTACAGTCTGGCTTGCGGGCCCAACCAAATGGAGGTGCTCAGCAGATTACGCCATATTATGTTGTTGAATATTGTTGCAGCACGTTACTATGATGCAGTTAACGTAGCATTAGCGCTCAATGAAACCATAGGACTCCACCATCTTACATAGTCATAATAGAAATAGCATATCCAAGACACTACCATCCACACTCCTAGTGTTAGCCACACTACTTTCCATTCCGGGTCATTAGGATCATCTTCTCTTTGCCCCTCTTCTATTAAATGATAGTTATAGCTACGCTCTCTTGATGGCCCTGCTTGATCAAAACCTAATGTTTGCCTTGTGTGCACACAAGAAGAAAAAATATTGAAGCTTAACAGACTGATCAATAAGCCTGCTCTAGGATATCTATGTTTTTTTTGCATAGAACTGATATTTAAGCTTTAATAATAACCAGCTATACCCGCTGCATTCGATGGAGACATAGTGCGCTTACTCTTGAATAAGGGATTACGCTCCGCTGATTTCAGTGTTGCCTCATAGGGGGGTAGTTTCTCTGCAAGGATAACACTATTATCATTATCACCTAATGCTTTATTGGGCAGTGGTAACTTTGATTCACGCAACACACTCGATCTTAATATTGTAGGTACAGAGCTGCTGCTATTAGATGGAGTTGTATCGAAGCTTAATCCCCCCCCCTTATTATATAGAACTAGAAACATACTACAGGGAAAAAGGAGAATAAACAACCATTTACATGCTTGGTCTATTAGACGCTCGATTAGTGAGGGATGCTTAAGTCGTTCCTGCGTGCGCTGGAACAACTGGTAGTTGTAGTTATCACATGCTCTTGGCATACCTTCTATTGATACAGAGGAGCCCTCACCATTATCAGATGCATCAGATTCTATAGACGCTATTGGCTGATAGCTTACCTTCGATTCTACCAGCTGCCTTGTGTGGGCACAAGAAACAAAGGTCTGAAAGCTTAGCAAGCCGATGAATAGGTATACACTCATGTGTCTATATTTTTTTTGAATAATACTGAGATGTAAATTGTAATAACAACCAGCAAGGAGCATGATTGCAAGGCACCCCGCTTCCCCCATTGGCTACCATGCTTTAACTTAATATAAACAATACAAAAATACGAATCAAAAACAACGATATCTAGCTAACCCTTATCGATAGCATCGGCTATTTTTGCTTTAATATCTGTTTCTATCTTGTTAAACAACTCTGGATGATCATTTAAGAGCTCTTTGCTAGCCTCTCTCCCTTGGGCAAGCTTGTGATCTTCATAGGAAAACCAAGATCCGGCTTTCTTAACTACACCCAGTTCTACACCAATATCCAGCAGCTCCCCCACTTTAGAAATTCCCTCCCCATAGACAATATCAAATTCAACTACCCTAAAAGGCGGTGCCACTTTATTTTTTACAATTTTAACGCGAGTCCGTTTTCCAGATACAGTTCCATCACTTTCTTTTAATGAGGTAACACTACGAATGTCCAAACGAACGGAGGCATAGAATTTTAATGCATTGCCACCAGTAGTGGTTTCTGGATTGCCAAACATTACACCAATTTTTTCCCTAAGCTGATTGATAAAAATGCAAGCACACCCTGTTTTATTAATGGTTCCGGTCAGTTTACGCAAAGCTTGTGACATCAAACGGGCTTGTAACCCCATTTTGCTATCTCCCATATCTCCCTCTAGTTCACTACGAGGCACCAAAGCTGCAACAGAGTCAATTACTAAAATATCTATGCTACCAGAACGAATCAGATGCTCAGCTATTTCCAGTGCTTGTTCTCCATCATCTGGTTGAGCGATAAGCAGGTTTTCGGTGTCTATCCCCAAACGTTCTGCATAGCTTTTATCAAAGGCATGCTCCGCATCAATAAAAGCGGCCAACCCACCTTTTTTTTGCGCCTCTGCAATACAGTGTAAAGAAAGTGTTGTTTTTCCTGAAGACTCTGGTCCATAAATTTCAATAATTCTGCCACGCGGTATGCCACCTACTCCTAGTGCTAGATCTAAACCAAGAGAACCTGTGGAAATCACGGGAATATCTACTACATGATTGTCACTTAACCGCATCACTGCCCCACGGCCATATGTTTTCTCCAGCTTATCAATGGTAGTTTGCAGCGCTTTTAATTTGTCTGTATGGTCAGTCATAGTCTGAGTTTTAAAAAATCAAATTCGAAAGAAGTCTATCCTTAAACATACTACATTTATTTGATATGGCATGATAACGGGTTCGCTTTGTATACAAGGGATAAGCTGTTCCATTATATCTCGTATCTTTGAGAGAGTCTCAAATAGGTAACCAAACTTTAAAGTTTTTAATATAAAAAATTGAAAAATTATTTCTTAGGCAAGAAAAGGGCTATTATACTGCTACTGCTATCTATGAGCTGTTTACATGCAGCTGCTTACGAAACGCTACCCATTAAGGAGGTAATCATAGGTGTAAGCAATAAGGATAAGCAAGCACTACAAAAACACTCTCTCTACCAGCCTAACACTACTTTTTTAGGCATGCCCATCAAAAAATGGCTTTATCAATATGGTAAAAGCCACTTCAATCTTGAAAAGATACAAAATGAGATAACATCTATTCAACAGCTATATGCATACCGCATCTGTAAAGCAGCTGATGAAAAAGCAAAAATGAAACTCATAGCCAAACGCGATAAACTTATTGGACGAAAAGAACATACAGCGAAAAATGGAAACCGCCTGATGCGTATGGGTGAAAAACCCCTATACTATAATCCAGTGTATGTACACCACAATGAAAAAATATTTTTAAATTACCTACACTCCAAAGGATATTTAGATGCTGAAGTTACCAGCAAAACTGATTTTCAAAAGCAAAGAGTATGCGTGACCTATCGCATACAGCAACACAATGTGTATAAAATTGCTTCAACAAGTTTACAGATAAACTATAAACCAATACGCGACCTATTAGCTGGCCATAATAGTGAAAGCTTTATTAAAGTAGGCTGCCCTTATCAATATCAAGATTTTGTCAACGAGCAAGAGCGCATTATCAACCTGTTGTCTGATAATGGGTACTTTGAATTTGACGAACAGTATGTATACTTTAAAGCCGATCTATCGAAAAATGACCATACCATAGCTGTAACTACTATAGTAGGTGCACCCGATACCACCATTCATAAAACAAAAATAGGACGTGTCATAGTAGATCTAACCAGCCAAAAGGATCAGCAAGCAAGTGCTATACATCTACAAACAAAAACATGTCAGAACCTTGATTTTTTGGTACCATCAAACCGATATCCCTTAGAAGATTTAGCAGGTAAAATACCGCTTAGACCTGGTGATTTTTATAATAAAAGTAAAATTCTAGAAACCTATGAACGGCTCTATCGAACTGCTACATTTGAATCGATTTCGATTTTACCCAAAATAGAAGCGGATGAATTGGTTGTTTACATTCATGCAAAGCCTTATGAACGGGTAAGGTTGCAAATAGAGTTGGGCGGGGAGTGTATTAACCTCAATCTAAAGCGGCTCCGTCCTACCATCAAGCTGAACCCTATTATAAGACAGGTTGCCGGCCTAGGTATCCTGAATATAGAAGCAAGTATTGCATTGAGAGAGGAATTCATCATACAAACCACCTCTAAGCTTTACCAAAATATTGCCTATGGATTACGCAGTAAATTTACCACACCTCGTTTTATACTCTGGCTACCCAAAAAAACCAATCTGATGCTGGAAAATTTTAATCCAAGCACTACACTGAATATTGGCTACAGTTTGACAAAAAACCCTATTTACAATAGCCAAAAAATAGATGCCACATTACATTATGATTGGTATAACAAGCATATCTCCTATCAATTTTCACCATTTAAAGTGGTATTTGATTATCCCCAAACCATAAAGGCTACAGCAGTAGACAAGCTTACAACAAAATTAAGATCACCTTCTTTTTTAACTAGCATAGGCTGCATAGCCACGATAAAAGCAGCTACCCCTACACTATCTCTAAATGCGTTGGATGGATATAGATGGATGGCTTCAATTCGTATAGAACATGGAGGATTATTTGAACATCTAACTCCCTTTAAGCAGATTTTACCCGAAACATTTCAAGTTTACAAATATATTAAATTTGATATAGGCTATCGTCATGCCTTTCAACTTGCCACAGATACGACACTAGCTTGCCAAGCTAAATTAGGTGCTGCGAAAGGCTATACGGCAGCAGATAAAGTCCATCCAGACAAACAATATGCAATAGGGGGGCATGGTAGTGTAAGGGCTTGGGATAGGCAAATGGTTGGTCCTGGTGCATACGAAGGAAATAAAAAAGAAGTACGCAAAGGGGATTTACTCTTGCTAGGCAATATAGAACTGCGTCGAAAATTAATTGGCCACCTAGAAGGAGCACTTTTCCTAGACATGGGCAATACCTGGCGGTTGTCAAAAGATGCGCCACCAGAAATGAAATTCTATTTTAAGACACCAGCTTTTGCAATAGGGGGTGGTTTTGGCTTACGGTTAAATTTCTATAATACCTTCGTACTATGTGGGGATTTAGCCTTTCCATTACATAGACCTTCTGGACAACCACTAAAGCAGTTACAACCCGTTTTCAACCTGGCCATTGGCTATCCTTTTTAAGGAAGAGTTTATTAAGGCTTCTTTAAAGAAGGTATGGGAATCTCTACCGCTTGCGCAGCAGTATAATCCACCCCTTCTACTTCAAAACCAAATAATTTATAAAATTCATGACGGTAGCCTACAAAGTCAGTAAGCGTAGCTACATTGTTATCGTCTACCTTTGACCAGAGC